>CAYRFN010000009.1:0-53969 GCA_964423495.1 uncultured Desulfobacteraceae bacterium | reverse complement strand
GCCCCATGTCCTGCCTTTCTGTTACTAATCTATGGTTAGGGCATAGGGGGCGTTCTATAAGCATGTAAGAATTCTTGTTGCGGATTTCTTAAAAGAGAGTCCCATGCCCTTCTTAAAAAAATCGAAAGGCACATAAACTTTTTAAGTACAAACTGAATGTAAACACTTTTGAACGTTACCCATAGTTTATTTTAGTACTTGAGTGTAGGAGGAATAACATGTTAGGCGGAATCTTGGTTATGGGGGGATTAGGGGTTTTTGTTGGTGTGGGGTTGGCACTGGCTTCTAAGATATTTTATGTGTATGTGGATCCCAAGATTGAGGCCGTGGATGAAGCCTTGCCTGGCGCCAATTGTGGTGGATGTGGATATCCTGGTTGTAGCGCAAATGCTTTAGCTATTGTTGAAGGAAAATCCTCCCCGTCCTCCTGTGTGGCCGCTAGTCCGGAAATAGCCGAGGAAATAGCTGAGATAATGGGTGTAAAGCTTGAGGATAAGGAGCCCGATATAGCAAGGCCAGGGTGTACTTATGGTTTTCAGGATGCAGATATCAAATATCTCTATTATGGAATAAATGACTGCAGGGCAGAGGCCCTGTTAAACGGCGGCGCAAAGGTCTGTCCCATTGGATGTTTAGGCTTAGGGACTTGTGTAAGGGCATGTCCTTTTGGTGCCCTTTCCATGGGCTCGGATAATCTTCCTGAGGTTGATCCAGGGCTTTGTACCGGCTGTGGCACGTGCGAACGCGTCTGCCCGAAGCATATAATCACCCTTACTTCTTATACACGGCGTATTCAAGCTGAATACACGACAGATGAATGCACAGCACCCTGCCAGCGAACCTGTCCAGCTGGTATTGATATACCTGCCTATATTCATGAGATCGCAGAGGGCAACTACCTGGAGGCGGTTCGCGTTATTAAGGAGACAAATCCATTTCCTGCAGTATGCGGGCGTATTTGCGTGCACCCCTGCGAATATGAATGTCGTCGCAACTTAGTGGATGAACCTGTTTCAATTAATCATCTGAAACGTTTTGCTTCCGACTATGAGAGAAATTCAGGGGAACGGATTCAGATACCGAGGGCACCTGAAACTGAAAATCGGGTTGCCATTGTTGGTGGAGGAGTTGAAGGATTGACTGCAGCCTACTTTCTAAACCGTCTGGGCCATGATCCAACGCTCTATGAGGCGACATCTCGACTAGGAGGACTACTTCATACGGGGATTCCGGAAAACAGGCTACCAAGAGATATTTTAGATTGGGAGATCAATGGGGTCCTGGATGCCGGTATTCAGGTAATGACAAATGAAAGGCTCGGTCAGGATATTACTATAGAATCCTTGCTCAAAGATGGCCATTCTGCTGTTCTTGTTGCAACTGGCGGATGGGACACACAATTTTCTGAAAAAGGGAGATGCGGAGCCTTACAGCCTTTGCCAGGAGTTCAACTCCTTATAGATTTCATGCTTAATCAAAAAGATGGGGAAAAAGCCTCGACAGGGGAAAATGTCATGATTATTGGAGGAGGAATGGCTGCTTTCGATGCTGCCCGGAGCTGCCTCAAAGAGAGTGCAAGGAGTGTTCATATAATACTTCGCGCTTCTCGAGAACAGGCTCCATTCTCCGAAGTTGAATTAAAAAGGACTGAGAAGGAAGGTATTCAGTTTCACTTCCAAAGTTCATTGACCAAAATGATCGGAGAGGGCAATCAGCTTACACATGTGGAGATCGCCCATAATTTAGGAGAAGCTGAAAAGGAAGGTGACAGGGAAGTCCTTTCAGTGGATACATTGTTTATAGGTGCTGGACGCTTTCCTGAACTCATTTATGTTCCTCGTAAACAAAATATTGAGGAGCAAGTGGCTGAGACACGGGAGGAAGAGCTTAGAGAGCCGATTCAATGGGAGACTCTTGTCCCCTATCCAAGTCCTTTTGCAGAACATGATATAGGTATCTTCCGGCCTGGAGAGGTAACCGGTGATTATAAGTCGGTTGTGGAGGCAATTGGTTCCGGTCGAAGAGCAGCCAATTCTGCCCAGCGTTTTCTTATGGGGGAAGCTATAGAGTCCCCAGGTAACATGATCCGAAAGCATACTAAGGTCTTGAGTCTGGATAAGTTGGAACCAGTCTCCGGAATTCCTAGGCAGAAAATGCCTGAACTTACACTTGAGAAGCGAACTATCGATCCTTCTTCGGAAATTGCGTTGGGATACTCAGAAGAGCAGGCTATCCAGGAAGCAAAACGGTGCTTGCAGTGCGGACTTATATGTTATCGCCGAGTTAGAGGAGATATATAGTTAGTATTGAAACATTTTTGTACCGGGATACATCTTTCCAATCCTTTTTATTATTTGCTCTTGATTTGAGAGCTGGTTTTTATAAATCACCAGATTTTTTTGGGAGTATATATGGACTCTGAAAACATAATTATCATAGATGGTCAAGAGTTTGCATTCATGGAAGATGAAACAATCCTTCAAGTAGCACAGCGGAATGGTATTGATATTCCGACCCTTTGCTATTTAAAAGGGGCTTCACCTACGGGTGCCTGTCGGATTTGTTTAGTGGAAGTAGAAGACGCAAAAAATCTTGTGGCGTCGTGTGCAGCACCTGCGAGCCAAAAAATGGTTGTAAGGACAGAGACCCCCAGAGTAATCAAGGCGAGGCGCATGAACCTTGAACTTTTAATTGGTTCAGGGCAACACAACTGCCTTGCTCAGGACATGGATGTTGATTCCTGGACCGACTTCCAGCTAAAGGCGTTAGAAGTGAAAGAGCACCAAGACCTCTGTCCTGCTTATGGCCAGTGCCACCTGCAAGATCTGGCAATTCGGTACCAAGTAAAGACAAATCGCTTTACTCCTACTGAGCCCAAGTATCCTATTGAGAACATAAATCCTTTCATTGTTCGGGATTTTTCCCGCTGTATCCTTTGCGGACGTTGTGTTCAGGCATGTAATGAAATCCAGGTAAACAACGCAATAAGCCTTGGATATAGAGGTTCAAAATCTAAGATTGTTGCTGAGGGAGATCGTGCCCTCAAGGATTCTGACTGCGTTTTTTGTGGGGAATGCGTTCAGGCCTGTCCGGTAGGGGCCCTTATTCTTAAACAGGATCTTGTCTTGAAACACACACCGGCCGAGACAGAAAAGGTTCGCACAACATGCTCATATTGTGGTGTTGGGTGCCAGCTCTATCTCCATGTAAGAGATAATGAAGTAGTAAAGGTGACCGGTGTTGAAGGAGTGGCCCCAAACTATGGAAGCCTTTGTGTGAAGGGCAGGTTTGGGTACGATTTTATTTCTCACCCGGACAGGCTTAAGACTCCATTGATTAAGGAGAATGGAAAATTTAGGGAGGCCTCATGGGATGAAGCCTTAAACCTTGTTGCCGAAAAGTTGATTGGTATCAAAAAGGAGTCAGGACCGGATGCTATCGGGGTGTTATGTAGTGCACGCATCACCAATGAAGAAAATTATGTGGCCCAGAAATTTGCAAGGGCCGCAATCGGAACAAACAATATAGACCACTGTGCCCGTCTCTGACACTCTTCAACTGTGGCCGGTCTGGCTGCGACGTTAGGAAGCGGGGCAATGACAAATCCTATCAGCGATATCGAGAAGGCTGATGTGATACTAATCACGGGCTCAAATACCACAGAGAACCATCCTGTTATCTCCAGCTTTGTGAAGAGAGCAGTTACTTTCAATGGGGCAAGATTAATTGTGGTCGATCCTCGCAGGATTAAGATTGCCCATTTTGCAGACCATTGGCTGAGACCAAATTTAGGCACGGACGTAGCATGGATTAACGGGATGATGAATGTAATCATAAAGGAAAATCTTTATGCTAAAGACTATGTTCAAAACCGGACCGAGGGCTTTGATGAATTAAAAAAGACTGTTGAAAAATATACGCCAGAATATGTGGAAAAAGTAACAGGAATACCAACTCAAGAGGTGATAAATGCTGCAAGGTTATATGCAGGCGCAAGCAAAGCCACTATTTTATACTGCATGGGAATCACACAGCATACAACCGGTACAGATAATGTAAAATCTCTGTCGCACCTTGCTATGCTCTGTGGTAATCTGGGTATTGAAGGAGGAGGTGTAAATCCGTTACGGGGACAGAATAATGTTCAGGGTGCCTGTGATATGGGTGGACTTCCGGATGTATATACCGCTTACCAGAAAGTAATCGATCCCGAGGCAAGAAGACTCATGGAGGAAAAATGGGATATTACTGAGCTTCCTGATAAACCTGGCCTAAAAATCACAGACATGATAACTAAGGCCCATGATGGAGAATTGAAATCCCTTTATATCATTGGAGAGAATCCCCTTGTCTCAGATCCTGACCTGAATCATACCGAGAAAAGCATGGCCAACCTGGATTTTCTGGTTGTACAGGATATATTTATGACAGAAACTGCCAAGATCGCCGATATTGTTCTGCCTTCCTACTGTTTTGCTGAAAAAGAAGGGACATTTACAAATACTGAACGCCTGGTGCAGAGGGTAAGAAAGGCGGTCGATCCTCCAGGAGAGGCCAGGGGAGACTGGGATATTATTTGTGAAATCTCAACACGTTTGGGGTACACCATGATATATGAAAACAGCAGTGCCATTATGGAAGAAATAGCAAGTGAGACACCTTCCTATGGTGGGCTCACTTACGATCGCTTAGAGTACGAAGGGATCCACTGGCCCTGCCCGACGTCGGATCACCCCGGCACTCCGATTCTCCATGTCGGAACCTTCATAGGTGGAAAAGCGGTATTTTTTGGTATAGATTACATGCCTCCGGCAGAGCGTATAGATGATGAGTACCCGATGTATCTAACAACAGGGAGGGTTATTTACCAGTACCATACTGGTACTATGTCCATGAAAACTGATGGTTTAAATGGTGGTGCGCCTGAGTGTTTTGTTGAAATTTCACCAGAAGATGCCCGCAAATATGATTTAGTGGATGGGAACCTAGTAAATATTGCTTCTCGAAGAGGAAACATAAATTCTAGGATAAATCTTTCTGACAAAGCGGTTATTGGCACTATATTTATTCCGTTTCACTATGCCGAATCCGCAGCCAATAGACTAACAAATGCAGTAGTTGATCCTATTTCAGGCATACCGGAATATAAGGTTTGCGCTGTAAAGCTGTCGAAAGTTGAATAGAACGAAAAATCAGTTTTAATGAGCATGAAATGTTCTCCTCCACAAGATCCAAGCTTATAGCAAGCTTTCTAGGGGTTTCCTTTTTGGTTGGTGGTCTTTCTCTATTCATTGGTGGTCAGCTTCTTTACAAAGCTATGCTCAACGAGGCAACAAACCGTGTCAGGTACGACCTAAACGCTGCTCGTGAGATGTACCTGACGCGGATAAAATTTATTCAATCTCCTATTAATATTACCATCCTAGGATTTGAATTCCTTTCAGCGCTTAAGAGGCAAGATACCAAGGAACTTGTCGTACGACTCAGGCGTTTAGCCAAACAAGCCGAGATGGATTTTGCCGGTATAATTACGCCAGAAGGCAAAACATTATGTCGAATTGGAAAAAATTCTATACCAAAGAAGATGGTTCAGGCTAATAATCCTATTGCAAATTTGACGCTCAAACTCGGTGTTACTATTGCGGGGACTATTATTTTAAGCGAGGAATTTCTCTTTTCTGAGGATCCTGAACTCGTTGATCGTGCCAGAATCGAATTGATTCCAACACCAAAGGCAGCCCCAAGAAACGAAAAGGCTGAAACCTCGGGAATGGCTCTTGCTGCTGCAGTACCGGTATATGAAAGGGATGATTTGATAGGAGTTATCTATGGAGGAGTTCTTTTAAACCGAAGTCAAACGATAGTTGACAGAGTGAGGGCTGTAGTTTTTCAGCATGAGATATACAAGAACCGCAATATAGGAACAGCCACTATATTTCTTAATGACCTCCGTATATCGACAAACGTAGTTACTTTGGACATGGAGAGGGCAGTTGGAACAAGGGTCTCGAAAGAGGTTAAAGAATATGTTCTTACAAACGGCAAAAAATGGGTAGATCGTGCCTTTGTTGTCAGCGATTGGTATATTACTGCCTACGAACCTATTAAGGATATATTTGGCAAAAGAGTAGGAATGCTTTGTGTTGGTGTCTTGGAAGCAAAGTACGCAGATGTGAGGAGGAAGGCCCTTTTTATCCTTATACTTATGACCATGGGTGGCATTGCTTTAGCGATAGTATTGGGATATATCCTGGCGCGAAAAATAATGGACCCAGTACACCAGTTGATAAAAGCAAGCCAACAGGTTTCAGAGGGCAGCCTATCGCCTGATATTGGTCCTGTTTCAAAAGACAAAGAAATAAGTATCTTACAAAACACGTTTAAGGATATGGTTGCAGCTATGGGACGTAGGAGGAAGGAGGCTGAAACCAGGCTTGTCCGGTCTGAAAGACAGGCCAGTGTTGGAAGGCTTGCGGCAGGTGTGGCTCACGAGATAAATAATCCCCTTACTGGTGTATTAACATTTACTCACATGTTACTGCGACGTAAAGACATAGGAGATGAGGTCCGATCTGATCTTCAAACGATTGCCAAGGCTACTGAGCGGGTAAGGAAGATTGTTAAGGGGTTGCTTGATTTCTCCAGACAGACAGAGCTTGATATAGAGCCAACCGATCTAAACAGGCTTATCCATTCTACAATATCATTAACGGAAAACCAGGCACTTGTAAAAGGTGTAGGTATTAAGATAGATCTGATGGAGAATTTACCCATGATTACACTGGACCGCAACCAGTTCCAAAGTGTGGTATTAAATATGATTTTAAACGCAATTGATGCTACTGATCCGGGCGGTAATATTACGATATCTGCGGGTATTTGCTTATCTGCGAGTGATGCTGGCAAAAAAGGTGTTGAGATTGTTATCAATGACACCGGTCGCGGCATACCATCTGAGAATCTTGAAAAGTTATTTGATCCTTTTTTTACCACAAAAGAGGTTGGTCATGGTACCGGACTTGGTCTGGCAGTTTCGTATGGAATTATAAAAAGACATGGGGGAACGATTAGGGTTCAAAGCAAAATTGGCAAAGGCAGTTCCTTTTTTATCTGGATACCTATAGAAGGGAAGGTTGAATAACATGCAAATACTTGTCGTAGATGATGAAGGGCTTGTCCTTGATAGCTGCAAGAAGGTGCTTGAGCCAGAGGGCTTTAAAGTATCACTTGTCACATCTGTTGACAAGGCCTTGGAGGCAATTAAGGACAAAAAGCCGACCCTTCTGCTAGTTGACATAAAAATGCCAGAGCATAATGGTTGGTATCTTATACGACAGATTAAGGAAAAATGGTCGGATATATCTATTATAGTAATGACTGGCTATCCTACAAAAGAGACAATTGCAGAAGCAAAGAAGTTAGGGGTATATCGGTTTATTGCTAAACCATTTACACCCGACGAACTCATCGAAGCAGTCCGCCAGGTTATTTGAAAGGAGGAAAGACGTGGAGAAAAAGAGAGTCTTAGTTATTGATGACGAACAGATAGTACTAGACAGTATAAGTAGGATACTTACCGATGAAAATTATGAGATAGATCTAACGCTGAAAGGCGGGGAGGGAATCTACTGGGCCATCAAGAAAGAATACGACATCGTCCTAAGTGATATTATGATGCCGGATGTTGGAGGTATGAATGTGCTTCGAGATATTAAACGGAATAAACCCGCTCTTCCCGTTGTTATGATTACTGGTTATGCATCTGTCCAATCAGCGGTAAAGGCGATGAAGCTTGGGGCAACAGATTATCTAGAAAAGCCATTTACCCCTGAGAAACTCATCGATACTATTTCATCGGCGCTTGCCGCTCCGCAAGAACATATAGAGCAGGGATTAATTCACAAAGATGAGGTGATTAAGGTTCTTGAAAGGGCTTCATCCGATAGCGAATTTGTTCGCAATTTGCTCGAGCGCGGATCGGACGCTCTTGATGAGTATGATCTTACAGGTCCTGAGAAACTAGCATTGATAACTGGCGACATTGAGTGGATAGAGCAGGAGATTGGACCACTTTCTCCGAATCAGAAAAAGTGGCTTGAACAACGTTTGGGTGCTGAAATCTGGTAAGTTTGTCACAAGCGTATTCTAAGAAACTTGTATCCTTTATCGTAAAAGTGTTGATTTACTAAAATGGAGTGTATCATATGCCTTAACTAGTATCTTATCATATTGATAAAAAACATTAGCGTTTTAGCTTGGAAAGAACAAGGAAGGAATATGAATCAAGAAAAAAGAATCCTTATTGTTGATGATGACCCCGATTTTTCTACAGCTATACAAAAAATCTTAAGAAGTGTCAACTATCATGTAGATGTAGCAGGCAATGTAGAAGATGGCATGAAAGCAATCGAGGAAAAGAAACCGGATTTGATACTTCTGGATGTAATGATGGAAAAATATGATGATGGTTTCAATATGTGCCATGATTTAAAACATGACGATCGTTATAAAGAAATTCCGGTTATCATCATAACTGCTGTTACAGAGGTGACAGGTCTTAAGTTTGATCCTGAGACAGATGGTGAGTATCTTGAAGCAGACGACTATGTACAAAAACCAATCAGCCCAGACACACTTTTGACTAAGGTTGCAAATTTTATTTGATTTTCATCATAAACTCATATTAGCGCTTTGAAAAAAATTATTAGTCATTAGACATGGTCAGGGGGGATCTCTTTTTAAAAAGAAGCATGAAAAATATCACAAAGCTCATAGAACGCCCCCTGGGTAGTGACCATTGGTTCGAAGTAGGCAGAGAAGGAGGCCTATTTTAAAAAGATTCCCTTTTGGGGCTGGCATGCGCCAAATTTTAATGCCAAGCTGCCGTTCCATGAAATGATACCAGCCTATGCAGCTTTTTAAAAAGAGATCCCCCCTGACCATGTCTGTACTATTTTTAAAACGATAAACAGCCACAATGCTTCTTATTTGCCCAGTTTTGAGTTTCAAGTTCCGGCTTGTTAGGATTGGGAACTATAAATGTCAGTTGAAAGAGCACGTATCTTAGTAATAGATGATGAAGAGATGGTACGGAAATCGTGCTCTCGAATCTTAATGGAAGAAGGGCATATTGTTAAAACCGCGAAGGATGGCGATGTAGGATTAAGACTATTTAAGGAATTTCATCCTGATCTTGTATTGGTTGATTTAAAGATGCCGGGCAAGAGTGGTATGGATGTTCTGGAGGAGATAGAAGATTCAGACCCAAAAATAGTTAAGATTGTTATCACAGGTTATGCCACAGTATCTTCTGCAGTAGATGCAATGAAGAAAGGTGCATACGATTTTATACCTAAGCCTTTCACTCCAGAAGAAATTCTTGTTATTGTTGAACGTGGACTGGAGAAAAGACGTTTGCTCTTAGAAATGGAGGCATTGAAAGTTGAACAGGAGAAGATAAGAAGAAATATGATTTCCTTGGTCTCCCATGAATTAAGAGCCCCTTTAGCGGTTACGGTGCAGTATCTGGAAGTTATTATTGCTGGCTTGGCAGGCGAAGTTTCTTCAGAAATCAAAGAAATGGTTGGTCGCTGCAATGTAAGACTAAAAGAGTTGTTAGAGTTACTTACTCGATGGCTAAGTCTTGCCACTTTTGATCAAGTTGAAAAGGCAAAGCACTTTCAAGATATTGATTTAATAGAACTTGCAACGAAATCTGTTGGGGTATTGAAATCTCTGGCTGAAAAAAATGAAGTCAGGCTTACTGTTGATTACCCTGCGCATTTGTCATCAATAAAGGGAAGCAAAATGCCTTTGGAAGAGATCTTTAATAATTTGATCGGCAATGCCATTAAATATAATAAGCCAGGTGGTTGGGTAAAAATAACAATATCTGAAAATGATCAGGAGGAATGTGTTGAGATAAGTGATAACGGTTTAGGCATGAAAGAGGAACACCTATCAAGAATATTCGATGAGTTTTATCGTATTAATGGCCGAAAAGATGCCCCAATAAAGGGATCAGGACTGGGACTATCGATTGTTAAGAAGATGGTAGATACACATGGTGGAATGATTGATGTAGAAAGCCGATTTGGTGAAGGAACAACCTTTAAGATTAGTTTTCCCAAGTCTTTTCAACTTCAAGAAGAGAGTTAATTCTGTGCAAATAGATGGAGCCTGCTATTAAGAAAAAAGATAACATTGACATTTTCTTTCAACCCAATTTAGCCAGGATTGAGAGGATATTACCTCAGGTTGAAGGTCATAGGCTTTTTCAGCTTAGATTTGTTGATGAAGATATTTCCACGGCTTTTTCACATGTCCCTGGTCAATTTGTGGAGTTAACCGTATTAGGGGTCGGGGAGGCCCCAATATCAATCTCATCACCTCCCACAAGACCGGGAGTCATTGAAATCTGTGTTCGGAAGGCCGGTTTGGTAACCAGTGCCCTATTTGAACTTCAGAAGGGAGATCTTGTTGCCCTGAGGGGTCCTTTTGGAAGAGGTTTTCCAATGGATATTTTGAAAGGAAAGGATCTCTTACTTGTTGCTGGCGGTTTAGGCATGGCACCTTTACGTTCTCTTCTACAGGCTATTCTTGACGAACGAGTGAATTATGGTGATTTGGTTTTGATGTATGGTGCAAGAAATCCGGATGATGTACTGTTTAAATATGAACTGCTTGGTTTAATGAATAGAACAGATATCAAGTACCTTTTAAGTGTTGATGTGGATGAGGAAGGCATCTGGAGGCAATATATTGGAGTAGTTACCGGATTATTTGAGCGAGTTGAACTGAACCCTGAAAACGCATTTTGTGCACTATGTGGTCCCCCTATCATGTATCGCTTTGTGATAAAAGAGTTGCTTAAGAGAAATATTGAAACAGAACGAATATTTGTGTCTTTGGAGAGGATGATGCAATGTGGGGTAGGAAAGTGTGGCCACTGTACAATTGGTGAATACTATTGTTGTACTGATGGCCCTGTATTTAGATATTCCGAAATTAGCCATATCAAGGAGGCAATTTAGTGACTCAAACTTTGGTTGTGTGCCCCTTTTGCGGGTGCGGCTGCAATTTCTATCTGCAGGAGAAAGAAGGCAAGGCGGTCGGTGTCATACCAAGCCGTGAGCATCCGGTGAATCAAGGATCGCTTTGTGTTAAGGGCTGGAGAACTCATGAGTTTATAAATCATCCGGAAAGACTGAAATCGCCGATGATCCGTCACGGTGGTATTGTTAGGGATGCTACATGGAATGAGGCGTTTGATCTGGTAGCAAAAAAATTGGTTGATATAAAAAATGAATTTGGTAGTGATACCCTGGCCTTTTTGTCCTCAGCGAAACTTACGAATGAAGAAAATTATATATTTATGAAGATGGCACGGGCGGTGTTTAAAACCAATAATATTGATCACTGTGCCCGTCTCTGACATGCTTCAACAGTGGCCGGTCTGGCTGCAACTTTTGGTAGCGGTGCCATGACAAATTCGATACAGGAATTAGAAGATGCCGAAGTCTTTTTTGTCATTGGTTCTAATACCACAGAACAACACCCAATGATTGCTGCAAGGATCATTGAAGCTGTAAGGAAAAAAGATGCAAAACTAATTGTTGCTGATCCTCGTGATATAAAACTGGCAAAATTAGCTACTCTCCATCTATCTCACAAAATGGGAAGTGATGTAGCCTTATTAAATGGTCTGATGCATATTATCTTAAATGAAGGGTGGGAGGATGAAGAGTATATAAAAACCAGAACAAAAAACTTTGAACAGCTAAGGGATGTTGTTGCCCAATATACACCTGAGAGAGTATCTGAGATAACCGACGTTGATAAAGATTCTTTAAGAAAAGCGGCCGATATTTATGCTAATGCTAAACGGTCAATGATCCTTTATGCTATGGGAATAACACAGCATGTTGCCGGGACCGATAATGTAAAATCATGTGCCAATCTGGCTATGCTTACAGGGCATGTTGGATTCCTGTCAACTGGTGTAAATCCCCTTAGGGGACAGAATAATGTACAGGGTGCTTGTGATATGGGAGCCCTGCCCAATGTATTTTCGGGATACCAACCTGTAACAGACCAAAAGGCTAAAGGAGTATTTGAAAAAGAATGGGGTGTGACTGACCTTAATGACAAGGTTGGATTGACCCTTATAGAGATGATAGATGCGGCTGAGAGAGGAGATATCAAGGCCCTTTTTGTAATGGGAGAAAACCCATTGGTCAGTGACCCTGATTCACGGCATGTAGCAAGGGCATTGAAAAGATTGGATTTTCTTGTTGTACAGGATATCTTTTTGACAGAAACAGCCAGACTTGCCCATGTTGTTTTACCTGCCGCGAGCTTTGCAGAGAAGATTGGAACCGTTACCAACACAGAGAGACGGGTTCAGCTTTCCCGACAGGCAATAGCTCCATTTGAAGAGACACTTCCAGACTGGAAGATCATTTGTGAAATATCTTCCAGGTCCGGATATCCTATGAATTACGACAGCCCGATTGATATTCTAGATGAGATAAATAGAGTCACACCTTCTTATGCAGGAATTGTGTTTGATCGCCTTAAGAATTCATGGGGTTTGTCCTGGCCATGTCCTAATAAGGATCATCCTGGGACACCGTTTTTGCATGAAAAACAATTTGCTCGAGGATTGGGTGCCTTTGATGTTAGAGAATATGTCTCTCCAGCAGAGCCTCCAAATAAGGAATACCCGTTTACTCTTATTACAGGGAGGGTAGGGTTCCAGTTTCATACAGGGACTATGACAAGAAAGATCTCAGTACTTGAAAGGGAAGCACCTAAAGCTGTTTTGGAGATGAACCCAAACGATGCCTTTAAGTTGAGAGTGAGAGAAGCGAGCATGGTGGCAGTAGAGTCCAGACGTGGGGAGTTACATCTGCCTGTGCGGATAACGCCGGATATTCCGGAATCTGTGGTTTTCAGCACCTTTCATTACAGCGAGAACAATATTAATGAGTTGACTATTAATGCTATTGATCCCGTCGCAAAAATACCGGAATTTAGTTGTGCCGTCAGTATCAGGAGAATCTGATGAAAAGACTAAGAAAAGATAATGTCCTGTCTTTTCTCAGGGAAATGAACAAGAAAGAGAATGTATTTTGCCCACAGAGTGTGGAGGGTAGGGATCTTATGCTAATGCCCTTATACGATGGCGAATATACTGGAGACATTGGAAAAACAACGGTTTCCGTAAAAGCAATTTTATTCCCTCAGACTGAAGAGATAACCTCTTTCAAAGGGGATACAATTTTAAAAGTTATTGACTCGTCAAAAAGTTTGGTCTTTGGGATAAGGCCTTGTGAAATGAAGGCTATTCAGTTTACAGATAGGTTTATGACGCGGGATGATATCATTGACCCTAATTATCTGGCAAGAAGAGAAAAATTGACCACGATAGTGGTTGCTTGCCATGAACCGCCAAGTGATACCTGTTTTTGTATTGATGCTGGAGGAATGCCTTACCTTGAAAATGGATATGATGTTCAATTGTTTGATGCAGGTTACTATTATATTGCAATTGCCGGCAGTGAGATTGGAGAAGAAATTGTTACAAATAAGTATTTTGAACCAGGTACCGAAGAAGATAAAGAAAAACTAGAGGAAATAAAAAAAAAGGCTATGTTACAAACGAATAACCCTGGGATGAAAAAGGCCATTGAAATACTAAAAGAGGATAAGCTTGATAAGGCCTTCTGGGAGGGATTGGCAGAGAGATGTATTAACTGTGGGGGATGCGTTTACGTTTGCCCTACGTGCACTTGCTTTAATGTATATGATCTACCTTCTCAAGGTGGATACATAAGGTGTCGCAGTTGGGATGCATGCCTGCATGCCGGTTTTACCAGGGAAACAAGCGGGCATAATCCTCGGCCTACTCAAGGAACGAGATTGGCAAGAAGGCATGAGCATAAGCTTAAGTATGATATCATTAACTTCAATGAGTCTGGATGTGTTGGATGTGGTAGATGTTCTGATGCCTGCCCTGTTGGGCTTGGGGTTATTGAAATTATCGGGAAAATTAATGAGCAAGGGGAAAAAGATACTTATCATTGACGACGATCCTGATTTTATCCGTACCACAGGCATTGTTTTAAAATCTGCTGGATACGAAGTCTTGGAGGCGTTTAGTGGAAAAGAGGGTCTTGAAAAATCTGGTTTAGATAAACCCGACCTTTATATCATAGATATGATGATGGAAACATATAGCGAAGGATCAAACGTTGTTAAGGCCTTAAGTGAGGGTAAGGAATCAAAAGCAAAGCCAAGGATTATGATCACATCCGTTGATATCAAGGCGCTTTGGGATTCCTATTCTCAAGATGAATATATGTCTTGCAATTTTTTGTTGCAGAAACCTGTCCCCCCAAATGATCTTATAAAATATGTTGAAAAGGCATTAGCAGGAGAAAAGGAGTTTGAAGGATAATAAATTGGCACAATACCCAAACACATGATTAATAAGGAGCCCAAACTATCTATGCATGATTTGCAGAATCTTGAATCTATGAATCCTGATCTTACTTCCGATGTGATGAGCAAGGTAGATGAGATAATTGATCGCAATAAAGGTAAACCCGGATGTCTGATACCAGTTCTTGAAGAGGTCCAGGGGGTTGTAGGATATCTTCCAGTAGAACTGCAGGAGTATATCGGTAACAGATTGAATATCCCCGGAAGCAACATTTTTGGTGTTGTGACCTTCTATTCGTTCTTTACTATGGTGCCTAAAGGGAGACATATGATCAAGGTTTGCCTAGGTACTGCTTGTTATGTTAGGGGATCAAAAGCAATAATTAAACGACTAACAGTCGAATTAGGGCTTGAGGTCGGCCAAACCACCGAAGACAGACGCTTTTCCCTTGAATCGGTTCGATGCCTTGGGGCCTGCGGCCTCGCGCCTGCTGTAGTGATAGACGGAGATACTCATGGCCTTGTACGGCCGGACAAGATGTCCGATATTTTGAGTCGATATGAATAATAAAATGAGCGATAACAAAACACCAACTCTGACATTGGATGATGTTAAAGAAACTTTACGGGCTGAAATTCTTGTGGGGAAAGAAAAGCTGGGTATGCCTGTCACTACTGGGGCTTCAAGTGATTTGATGAGTGATCTGCTTACTGGACCTACAAATGGTGCAGTATTGTTGACTGGCCTTAATAATATTCAGACCATTCGTACTTCGATCATTGCGGGAGTGATGGCCGTGGTTTTTGTAAGGGGAAAGCGGCCAAGTCCGGAGATGATTAATCATGCCCGCAAGCATGGTCTGCCTCTTTTATCGACCAATTTTACTATGTTTTCATCTTGCGGGAGGTTATTTGCTAAAGGGATTCGGGGTGTTGAAATTAAGGCAATGAAGTCATCTCCAGTTACATAGAAAATTTTGGCTCGCGAACGACATGCCTCATCTGACAAAAAGCTTTAATGTCAAGCCCAGAGACTTTATTAGAGCTGGGAGGGCTTCTATCAAGGTGCAAGAAATCTTGAAAACCGTTGGATTTGAGGAAGATGTGATAAGACGCGCTTCAATTTGCACCTATGAAGCAGAGATGAATATAGTTATGTATGGCGGAGATGGAAATATTTTATTAACCGCAGACCCGGAAAAAATCACCCTTGATGTCAAAGACAAGGGTTCCGGTATTGAAAATATTGAGAAGGCTCTTGAGGAGGGCTATTCCACAGCATCAGAAGAGTATCGGGAGATGGGTTTTGGGGCTGGAATGGGCCTTCCCAACATCAAGAAGAATTCTGATTCACTTGAAATTTATTCACAGAAAGGTAAAGGAACCCATTTGAAGATGGGCTTCAGGGTAAAAGGTTAGGCCTATGGTTGAAATATCTCAAAAAGTTGAACCTGTTCATTACATCGAGATAGATGAGTCCCTTTGTAGCGGCTGCGTCGTGTGTATGAAGGCCTGTCCCACTAAGGCCATCCGTGTTATAAATCATCAGGTTGCGCGTATTGAAGGCGTTTGTATCGATTGTGGAGAATGCATTCGTGTCTGTCCAAAAGGCGCTGTAAAGGCCATTGTCACTGAGAGTGATGACCTAAAAGAAGGACGTTTTTCCGTTGTTGATGCTTCAACGGCGATTTATGCCCAGTTTGGGGAAGATATCATGCCTAACGATATTCTCCTGGGCCTCAAAAGGATGGGTTTCGACTATGTGCATGATCAGTCCTATACAAATGAAATATTTAATGTTGCCATGGAGTTGTATTTCATTGAAAGTGTTAAGAAACCCGATTCACCACTGCCCTTAATTTCGCCTGTCTGCCCGGTAGTTATCAAGCTCATTGCCTATCTATTCCCATCCCTTATGAAACATATTCCACCATTAATTCCCCCTCGCGATATAGTGGCAAGAGAGGCAAAAAAGCGATTATCCAAAAAATATGGATTTAAGCAAGGGGAGGTAAAGGTCCTGCATATTACCCCCTGTCCAGCAAAGATGATCAGTATAAAGGAGCCTATTTTCTTCGGTAATTCGTATCTGGATGGGGCCATAGGGATTAGCAGTATCTATGCTAGTTTAAAAGATAACATCCAGAAAGTAGATGAGGATATTGTATTGCATCACTCCGGTGGTATTGGGCTTGGGTGGGGCATGTGCGGTGGCGAAACTGCCGGATTGAATATGAATTGCCTTGCGATTTCAGGCCTCCAGGAAACTATCCGTTATTTAGAAAAGATTGAAATGGGATTGCTCAAGAATATCGACTATGTGGAATTCAGGGTTTGCCTTGAGGGATGTATAGGTGGCCCATTTACTGTGGTCGATAAATATCAGGCAAAACAACATCTACAGAGCCTTATCCGAATGTTTGGTGTGGAAAAGAGGATCAAATATCAATATGTAAAAAACCTGTATGAAAAGGGATGGTTTTTCGCGGAAAGAAAGCAGATCCCATCGGAGCAAAAAACCTTGCAACCTTCTATCTCTGATAATATTGAAAGGCAAAACAACATAGAAGAGATCATGCAATTGCTCCCTGGAGGCGAGTGTGGGGGATGTGGTTCTCCAGATTGCCGTACTTTTGCCGAAGATGTAGTAGATGGAAGGGCATCGCTTGAAAGTTGTGTTTATTGCAATGACTAAAAAAACGGAGTTTGAGTGTGCGGGTTAAGGAAATTCAAGACATTTTTCATTTAGAAGTAGTGGCAGGGATAAAAGGCGTACATAATGAGGTCACAGGAGGTTATTGTGGCGACCTCCTGAGCGATGTAATGGCCAATTCCACCAAAGGGGCTGTGTGGCTTACCGTCCAGGGCCACCAGAATATCCTGGCCGTGGCGGTGCTAAAGGAGTTGGCAGCGATTATCTTGGTGAACGGACGTCTTCCTGATGTGGGCACCAAGGCAAAGGCAGACGATGAAGGTATTCCTATCCTGGTTTGTGACCTGCCGGCATACCAGTTGGCGGGCCAGCTTTATGAAGCCGGGATAGGCAAGACAGAAGGATGAGAGCCTTCAAGTCTGATTTGCATATCCATTCCTGTCTATCACCATGTGCAGATCTGGACATGAGCCCAAAGGCTATCGTGCAAAGGAGTCTGGAACAGGGATTAGATATTATTGCCATATGTGACCATAATTCGGCTGAAAATGTAGAAGCATCTATAAGGGCAGGTATTAAGCATAGAATCAAGGTATTGCCAGGAATGGAAATCAGCTCAAAAGAGGAAGTGCATACCCTGGCTATTTTTGAAACAACAGAACAGGCCCTAATGATGCAAGATGTTGTCTATCAGCACATGAAGGGTACTAACAGACCGGAGCTGTTCGGTGATCAGGTCATAGCAAATGAGTTCGACGAAGTGGAAGGGTTCAATGACCGGCTGCTGGTAAGTGCCACCTCGATGGGACTCGAGGAGATTGTAAAAGAAACAAGTCGACTTGGAGGGCTCAGTATTGCGTCACATGTTGACCGTCCGAGTTTTAGCATTTTGAGCCAGTTGGGTTTCATTCCCCAGGATTTAGGGCTGGATGCCCTTGAAATATCACACTCTAGTAAGTGGGAAGACATACTATATGATGTAATGGGAGTGGAGAAGTTGCCTGCTGTGACATTTTCTGACGCCCATTTTCTCGCTGACATCGGTAAGGTTTATACTCTCCTTTTTTTAGAGGCACCAAATATTGAAGAAATACGTATGGCACTGTTAGGAGAGTCAGGCAGAAAGGTGGGTATTTGATTGCGGGATTTGTCCCTTCACATTATGGACATCATTGAAAATGGGCTTAATGGCGGGGCAACCCTAATTGGTCTTACCATTGTTGAGGAGCGAAAAAATAACTGGCTCAGGATCAACATTACTGATAATGGACGCGGTATTCCGGAAGAGATGCTGGAAAGGGTATTTGACCCATTTTATACCACGCGGGTCACCCGGCGTGTAGGACTTGGGCTTTCGTTGTTTCGGGAGGCCAGTAAGAGATGTGATGGGGAATTTAGTATAACATCCAAAGAGGGAGAAGAAACACGGGTTGACGCATCCTTTCGCCTGGATCATATTGATCTTCCCCCGATGGGGGACGTCGCGAGTACAATAATAACCTTAATTGTTGGAAATCCAGACGTAGATTTTGTTTATACCCATGAGGTGGAAGCTGATAAGTTTCAACTGGATACTAGGGATATCAGGGAGGAACTCGATGGGGTGGAGATTAATCATCTTCAAGTAGTGAAATATGTTGGTGATACGATCCGAGAATCACTGGCAAGATTAAGAAAGACATAGTTAATGGATCTGCATACGGGAGAGAGGGAGAAATATAATGGCTAAACTGACTATAGCTGATCTAAAAAAGATCAAAGAAAGGACCAAGAAGGATACAGCCCTCAGAGAAGGCGGTGCTACGGTTAAGATCACGGTCCATATGGGAACCTGCGGTATTGCAGCCGGGGCCAGGGAGGTCATGGATGCCCTCCTTGAAGTAATGACCGAGACAGACCGGGAGGACATCCGGATAATCACATCCGGATGCATGGGGATGTGCAGTAGTGAGCCTAATGTCACTGTAGAGGTACAAGGAAAAGAACCGGTTATTTACCAGCATATGGACAGGAATAAGATGCGCCAGGTCTTTAAAAGGCATGTCCTTCTTGGGGAAGTCCAGACAGGTTTTGCATTAGCCAGTGGAGAATAGACTGGGATCGAAAAAGAATTCTTTTGATTTCCATAAGTTATAGAGTCTGTAAGGTTTGAGTTAAGGAGAATAGTTGATGGACCAACAAACAAAAACATATCGAACTCACCTGCTTTTGTGCGGTGGAACTGCTTGTCATGCATCGAAGAGTGGGGCAGTAAAAGAGGTGCTGGAAAAAGAGATCGCCAGTAGAGGCCTGGATCAGGAGGTTCGTGTGATTGAAACCGGCTGTAACGGTTTCTGCGCCCAGGGGCCTGTCATGGTGGTCCAGCCAGAGGGTATTTTTTATCAGAAGCTGAAACCTGAAGATATGCCGCACCTTGTTGAAGAGCATTTCCTTAAAGGACGGCCTGTTAAAAGGCTATTTTATGTTGAACCCGAATCCGCAGAGACAATCCCAGGACTAAATGAAATTCCGTTTTTTGCCAACCAATTGCTTCGTGTCTTAAGAAACAAGGGTGCAATTGACCCAGAATCTATTGATGAATACATAGCTCGCGATGGATATCTTGGTGCCTCCAAGGCCCTTTTGGAGATGACCCCTGAAGAGATCATTGAGGAGATGAAAAAATCAGGCCTGAGAGGTAGAGGCGGAGCAGGTTTTCCTGCCGGCCTGAAATGGGATTTTGCAAATAAGTCAAAAGGAGATATTAAGTATGTCCTCTGCAACGCTGATGAAGGAGATCCCGGCGCTTTCATGGACAGAAGCGTGTTAGAGGCTGATCCCCATGCCGTCTTGGAGGGGATGATTATTGCGGCCAAGGCAATTGGTGCTCACCAGGGATATATTTACTGTAGGGCTGAATATCCTCTGGCCTTGAGAAGGCTGGATATAGGGATCCATCAGGCCAGAGAATACGGTCTATTGGGAAAGGATATCTTGGGTAGCGGATTTGATTTTGATCTGGAAATTTATCAGGGTGCGGGAGCCTTTGTCTGTGGAGAGGAAACAGCGCTCATGCACTCTATTGAAGGCAAACGAGGTATGCCCAGGCCCAGACCGCCGTTTCCGGCTCATCAGGGGCTCTGGAAGAAACCAAGTGTTTTGAATAATGTAGAGACTTTAGCAAACGTCCCTCAAATAATCCTTAACGGTGGGGAATGGTATGCCAGTGTTGGAACAGAAGGTAGTAAAGGCACCAAAGTATTTGCCTTGAGCGGGACCGTTAATAACATTGGCCTGGTTGAGGTAGCAATGGGTACAAGTCTTAAGGATATCATATATGAGATCGGAGGAGGTATCCCTGGAAACAAGGCGTTTAAGGCCGTCCAGCTTGGTGGGCCATCGGGCGGCTGTATTCCGGGCCATTTACTTGAGACCCTAACCGATTATGAAGAGATTGCCAAGGTTGGTGCGATCATGGGTTCCGGTGGCATGATCGTTATGGATGAGACAACCTGCATGGTAGATATGGCCCGGTTTTTTATAGATTTTTGTCAGGAGGAATCATGCGGGAAATGCACACCATGTAGGGAAGGAACCCGTCGAATGTTGGAAATACTAAATGGAATTACCCAGGGAGAAGGGAAAAAGGGGGATATTGAGCTTCTCGAAGAGTTAAGTTGGGTTATATCCGAGACATCTTTATGCGGCCTTGGTCAGACGGCACCCAACCCGGTGCTGAGCACCATCAAATATTTCAAAGACGAATACGAGGCCCATATTAGAGAGAAAAAATGTCCTGCAGGTGTCTGCACGGCCCTAATAACATACGTCATAGATGCAGAAAAATGTAAAGGCTGTTTAAAATGCAAGAGGGTATGCCCAACTGACGCTATTACCGGTAAGAAAAAAGAGCCGCACAGGATTGACCCTGAAAAGTGCATAAGGTGTGGTGCATGTATAACATCCTGTAAGTTTGATGCTATTGAGAACTTGTAACATCAGAATGTCCTCTAATTCGCTAATGTTTTTTCTAAAGTACAAAAATGTTGTCATATCTTAATTAATAAGTTTTTCATGCAGATCAAGGGGGTTGTGCTTAAACCCTCAAAGGTTTAGACTCTTCATCCTGTCGAAATTTGCGAAGCCTTTCTCTCAGGTTTTCCAGCTCCTGTTTTAGTCGGGGAAATATCCCCTTCTGTATTTTTTCCCGTGCTGCTTCTTCTACTTTCTTCATTTCTTCTGACAGACGCTCCAGCTCTTTTTTAAGCTTCTTGTATTCATCGCTCTTTGGGATTTCCCTTAGGTCATCCGGGAATTTTTCAAACTGCTTTTTGAGAGCCTCAAGCTTTTTCTCTAACTCATCAAGCATCTCACCGAAAAGGGCTGAATATTCGCTGGAACCTTCAATAATATCACCATCTTTTAACGGTTTTCCTCCCTCTTTAAGCTGCATTATTTCAATTACCTTTCTTCCTTCATGCTGAGGATCAGCTGTAATGAAGAACTTTGAATGTTGGGTGACAGCATTTGTGAAGGCCTTTTTGATACTTATGTTAACCAAATAATTGCCATCTTTTGTATAAACAACACTTGTAATATCCCCGACATGATTTCGCTCAAAAAGAACCCTATTACTTTCCTTCAATCCATCAATCTCGCTGAACCTGATCGTGAGATTGAGACCTGTTGCTTTAAACCCAAAAAAGAGCAAAGATAGCGTTACTAATACTACAATTTTTTTAGACATATCTTCCTCGTCATATTGTTACGATGCATTCATGCTTTGCCAGATAAGACAAAGATTCATGGCTGAAATTAAGTTTACTGAACAGTTTTTCTTCAACCTTTTTACATAGTTCAAAATTTTTTTTAATTAATTTGTGGAGCCGTTCCTGATTTTTACCATATCTTCCAAGGATATAGGTTAGGCGTTCTTCTAAAGTTACAATCTTGTCATGGTTTACTCGTTTGTCTGAATAGTACACGATTTCTTTTTCCGAGTAGTTGTCACTTAGATGATAGTCTATTAAAACAACATGCTCTCTAACGATGTCTGCAATTTCATCGAGGTTATTTTGAAGACAGATGTGCCTCCCAATCTCAGAATGATTTTCGCCGGAGCTTAAAGAGTCGGTTTTACCAATATCGTGAAGCAGGGCCCCTGCAATTATTTTTTTAAGGGAGATGTCTAATCCAGCATCACGGAGTCCCCTGGCTATCAAATGAGCCACTTTTGTAACAACAATAGAGTGGGCCCTTATATTTTCAAGCATCTGATACTTATCCATCAGATTAAAACACATCTCAATTGATGGGATCATTTTTTCCTACTACCTGAGGCGGGCGGGGAAGGTATTGTGCTTGATGCCCGGAGCGCAACATAGGGCATAAATCCAGAAAGTCCGCCGCCCGCCTTAGTTTGCAGGATCGGTCAGGTCGGAGTTCCTGCCAAGTCGGTTTCTTAAAAGAAAGTCCCATGTCCTTCTTATCAGACATAGTTTTTAGATCCAAAATTATGTAACTCATATTTAAGGAATCGAGATAATAAATCGGCCTGGTACAAACTGGATGTATATAGTTTTGAACATTAATAATACATTACATTCGTTTGGTCCAGGCATCTTTATTGGTTTTTTGCACTAACATTATTATATCTGTTCATTATTGTTCATAGGACATATATGGATGGATTCGTTTTAATCGTTCAGTAAGGCAGGTGTGCCGTTTCATGGTGTTTTCGTTTCTAACTCCCATTGCCAGGGCCTTTCTGCTTCCCACAATAACCACAAGGCGTTTTCCTCTGGTGACCGCCGTATAAATAAGGTTCCTCTGAAGAAGCAGATAATGTTGCGATAGTATAGGAAGGACTATTGCAGGGTACTCGCTCCCCTGTGACTTGTGGACAGAGATTGCATAAGCCAAAATGATTTCTTCAAGTTCTAAGTAGTCGTAAACTACCTGACGCCCGTCATATTTAACAATGATTTTTTGTTTTTCCGGGTCCATAGATTTTATCAGGCCCATGTCCCCATTAAATACTTCTTTTTCATAGTTGTTTTTGATCTGCATCACCCTATCATTCAGCCGGAAATTCCTCTCCCCTCTAATGATTTCAACCAGGGAAGGGTTAAGAGAGTTTTGTAGTTTCATGTTCAGGTTTTCTGTCCCCAAAGTACCTTTGTGCATAGGTGAAAGTACTTGTATGTCTTTTATAGGGTCCATGCTAAACCGCTGAGGGATACGTTCGCAGACTAACTCCATGATAATACAAAGTACCTGGACCGGCTCTTCTTGCTCAATGAAATAGAAATCTTCGAGGTCTTGCCCAGTGTCCTTTATCTCTGGAAACAACCCCTGATTAATCCTGTGGGCATTGGTGATGATTAAATTCTCTCTTGCCTGCCTGAAGACTTGTTTGAGTTCAACAACTTGGACCTTGCCGGATTTTATGATATCCCTGTCTGAAATAGCTCTCTTGATTGCATCTTTCTGCCTTGCCGCCAGGTGCAGTTCGATCCTTTTCTGGACCCAGTTTATGGCCTTATCGGCATCCATGCTGCGAGTGCTTTTCTTTGATGAAAGAAGACGCGAAAAATGTTTAGCAATTCCGGTTTCGGAGACATGGAAGCTTTTAAGATAAACCGCCTTATTATCGGATTCAAGATGGTTAAGATCCTCAATAATAATCTTACCGTGAAGAGCAATGGAACTAAAGGCATTTATTATGGTCTCTCTATCCACTTCCAAGATCTCTTGGCATTTTTCTATTAAGTGCTCATAGGGATAATAAACGTGTCCTTCTTCGGATAGTTCGGTTAAGACATACAAGATACCCGCCTCTGCCCTGACCGGAGCATTCCGGGCAAAACTGAGCTTCCGGGCAATCCTATCTGCCGTTCTGAAACCAATACCGGAAATGTCTGTGGCAAGCCTATAAGGGTTTTGAGAGACAACTGCAATGGACCGCTGTCCGTATTTTTTATATATCTTTGTTGCATGGCCTAAACCTATGCCGTGATCTTGAAGGAAGATCATGATCGCCCTGATCTCTTTCTGGTCTGTCCAGGCGGTTTTGATCATTTTAACCCTTTTTTCGCCTACCCCTTCAATACTTGAAAGTTGCTCAATGTTCTCATCAATAACTTGAAGGGTCTTTTCACCGAATTTTTTGACAATTCTTGATGCCATTACCACTCCGATACCTTTGATAAGACCGGAACCCAGGTACCTTTCAATTCCTTTAACTGAGGCAGGTAATATGGTGGTGTGGTTAAGAACCCGAAACTGCCGACCAAATTTTGGATTGTTCTCCCAAGCACCCTTCATTCTTAGTGCCTCTCCTGGTGCTAATGCCAGAATGTTCCCAACAACAGTAATAGGATCCAAGTAACCCGGAACATTTACCTTTGCTACGATATATCCGGTTTCTTCCTTCATATAAGTGATCCTTTCTATTTGGCCTTCCAGTTCAGTATAGGCCTGTCCAGGAGTGGAGATCGAATTGTTTAATATTAGATCTTTCATTGAATTTATATTGAGGAGAAGTTTTTCTTTAAAAAATTGGTTTGATCATATACCATGCACGACAACTCATTCAAGGTTATAAAGGCAGTCGATAATGGAGAAAACTGTTGAGCAAACAAAATACATTTCTAAACGGAAAATATTGAAAGCCTTCATTTTATTTGCCCTTGTCATTGTATCTGTTTACCTATTCAGGTTTACAACGATTAAGAATTTTTTTACACCGGAGTCCCTGAATCGTTTTCTGGAGGCTTCAGGTTTCTGGGCCCCATTTGTCTTTATCTTGATTCATGCTTCGAGCATATGCCTGTTTTTGCCGGCAAGCATTTTGACTGTTTTAGGAGCTGCCATTTTTGGAGCTTACTGGGGGTTTCTGTATGTATGGATTGGGGCCATAATAGGGGCCAGCGGTGCCTTTATTATTGGACGCACTTTGGGAAGGGATTTTGCAACATCCCTGATCGGGGATAAAATAAAAAAGTATGACGATGCTATTAAGAGAAATGGGTTTGCAACGGTATTTTATTTGCGACTGCTCAATTTCCCATTTACCCCCTTGAATTTTGGGATGGGCCTAACAAAGGTACGTTTCTGGGACTATTTTTTCGGAACAGGATTAGGTGTTATTGTTGGAATTTTTGTTTTGACTTTTCTCGGGGGAACACTGAAACAAGTGTGGATCTCTGGTAATTGGGGAGGTTTAATATCTACTAAGTTTTTCTTTTCAATAGCCATTTTTATCTTTTCATTTTTTATCCCCATGATCATCAAGAAACTAAGGGTAATGAATGGGTAATGAACGGCTAAATATCATTAAGAGGCCTCCATGTCCTTCATGCCTTATTATTAAAGAGCTAAACAGATACGGACATTTTCACAAAAACAATAATGTCAGTTGAAAGGAGCTTGAAACGGACACATTATGACCAAATTAGATAAGCTGTGTATAAATACGATCAGGATGCTTTCTGCAGATTGTGTGGAAAAGGCCAAATCAGGACATCCAGGCTTGCCTATGGGTGCGGCAGCTATGGCCTATGTCTTATGGACACGCTTTTTACGCCATAATCCTCTGAATCCGAATTGGGCCAATAGGGACCGCTTTGTTCTATCCGCCGGCCATGGTTCCATGTTGCTTTACAGCCTTTTGCATCTTACAGGCTATGATTTGCCTCTGGAAGAGCTTAAGAATTTTCGGCAATGGGAGAGTAAAGCTCCAGGCCATCCGGAGTATGGTCTCACGAAGGGTGTGGAAACAACCACAGGCCCCTTGGGTGAGGGTTTTGCTAACGGCGTGGGAATGGCTATTGCCGAACGTTACCTAGCTGCTCGTTTTAACCGTTCAGGGCACGATATTGTGGACCATTTCATTTATGGTATTATTAGCGATGGAGACCTTATGGAAGGCGTCTCACATGAAGCTGCTTCCCTTGCAGGACATCTTAAGCTCGGCAAATTAATATATTTGTATGATGACAATCATATCTCGATTGAAGGGAGCACGGACCTCACCTTTACTGAAAATCGAATAGCTCGCTTTGAGGCGTATGGGTGGAATGTGCAAAAAGTGGATGACGGAGACGACCTGGCCGCTATTGAAAAAGCCATCCTTATGGCTATAAATGAGACCTCTCGTCCCTCATTGATAGCGGTTCGGACACATATCGGATATGGGAGCCCTAACAAGCAGGATACTGCAATGGCACATGGAGAACCCTTAGGCCCTGAAGAGATTAGCTTGACCAAGAAGAATCTGGGCTGGCCACTTAAGCCCCCGTTTTTTGTTCCTGATGAGGCACTCAAACATTTCCGCCAGGCAGTTGAAAAAGGTAAAGATCTTGAAGAGCAATGGCATACGAAGTTTTTATCTTATAAGAAGGCATACCCCAAACAGGTTAACGTGTGGAATTTATGGATGAATCGAAGGCTACCGGAAAATTGGGACAAAGATATCCCTTTTTTCCCTTCAGACCTAAAAGGCATGCCTACGAGGGTTGCATCTGGGACCGTCCTAAATGCCATAGCAGGCCATATTCAAAATCTATTGGGCGGCTCAGCGGATCTTGCCCCTTCCAACAAGACGCTGATAAAACGTGAAGAGGATTTCCAGGCAGATGTTTATCAAGGACGTAATCTGCATTTTGGCGTCCGTGAGCACGGGATGGCCTCTATCCTGAACGGTATTGCCTTGCATGGAGGTATTATTCCTTATGGAGGCACATTTATGGTTTTTTCCGACCATATGCGACCGGGGATTCGCTTGGCAGCATTAATGGGTTTGAAGGTCATTTACGTCTTTTCACACGATAGCATAGGTATTGGTGAAGATGGGCCAACCCACCAGCCAGTGGAGCAGTTGGCCTCATTAAGATTGATTCCTAATCTTATAGTGATTCGTCCGTGTGATGCCAATGAAGTAGCCGAAGCCTGGCGTATTGCTATAAAGTCTTGTAACGGCCCGGTTGCCTTGATATTGACCCGGCAGAGGGTCCCTGTTCTGGATCATACAACCTGCGCTGATGCAACAGGACTTTCGCAAGGTGCTTATATCTTGCGGGATTCTCAGAATGGAAAACCGGATGTAATCTTGATTGCCACCGGCTCTGAGGTCCATATTGCTAATGATGCGTGGAAAAAGCTTGGACAGAAGGGTATAGGAGTTCGTGTTGTAAGCATGCCGTCATGGGAATTGTTTGATAAACAACCTGAAGAATATCGGCGCGAAGTCCTGCCTCCTGAAGTAAAGGCCCGACTTGCAATTGAGGCAGGGGTTTCATTAGGGTGGCAACGTTACGTAGGAAATGAGGGTGATGTGATTGGTATTGACCATTTTGGAGCCTCTGCACCATTTAATGTCCTTTATGAAAAATTTGGGATTACTGCTGATCGGGTTGTTGAAAAGGTATTGGCACTAATCAGTTGAATTCATCTTTGAAAGCCACATCCTTCTCACACCCGCTCCCTTTGGTTGCTTGAGGCCACAGAGACACTGAAGAATAAAGGCAAAGACAGGGGGCACAAAATGGATATGGCAATATCTTCGAGCACTAAATTCTTACTCTTTGTCTTTTTGTACTCTGTGAGAGATAGAAAAAGACCCTTTTTAGGGGTGGTAGTTGACTGTTACCTTTTTCTAAATTCTAATTTTATAGGAGTAAACTCAAGATGGAAATGTGCCCGCAGTTGGTTGATCAAGAAACGTTCATAGGAGAAATGGATCATATCTGGTCTGTTTACAAATACAATAAAAACTGGGGGCTTTGTGCGGACCTGTGTGGCATATAAAAACTTTAGTCTTCCTTGACCAATTCGCGGTGGGGGGTGTTTATCAATCATCTTTTTTATGGCGTTGTTTACAGCCGATGTGCTGATTCTGTAAGAAAATTGCTCATAGACCATATCTATCTTTTCAAACAGTTTCATGACCCGTTCTCCCGTTAGGGCTGAGAGGTTGATCCTTGGAGCAAAGGAGATAAACTTCAATTGTCTTTCTATCTCATTATTTAGGAGTTCCACATTTTTGGCATTACCCTTTATTAAGTCCCATTTATTAACGGCCAAAACAATGCCTCTTCCATGTTCAAAGGCATAACCACAAATTCGGGCGTCTTGTTCCGAAACTCCTTCACTGGCGTCTAAAAGAATCGTGGCTATGTGGCAGCGATCAAGACTTTTGAGGGCCTTAATCACTGAAAATTTTTCTATTTTTTCTTTAACCCTTGCCTTTCTTCGTATGCCAGCAGTATCGATCAATAAGTACTCTTTACTTCGATAGAAAAAATGAGTGTCAACCGCATCTCGAGTGGTGCCTGGTGTTTCACTAACCACAAGACGGTCCAATCCATAAATTCGGTTAATGAGTGAAGATTTGCCTACATTAGGTTTTCCGATAACAGACACTCTGATCTGGTTATCTTTTTCTTTTTGGGTCCCTAATTTTGGGATATTCTTGACCACGTCATGCATGAATGTTCTGATACCGTACCCATGTGCTGCCGAGATAGGATAAACAGATTCCACGCCGAGGCTATAGAAATCAAGGATCAAATGGTCAAGTTCGGGGCCATCTATTTTGTTGACCGCTAAAAAGACCTTCTTCTGATTTCGGCGCAAAATATCTGCTACTATTTCATCTCCTGGTATAACTCCCTGCCGACCATCTACAAGGAAGATCACCCTATCAGCTTCTTCTATAGCCTTTTCTACCTGACTCCTTACCTTCTCTAATAAGCTGTTATGGCCAAGATAATCGAATCCCCCTGTGTCCACAAGGGTCAAAGTGAGGCCTTCATAGTCGATTGAGGCATAAAGTCTGTCTCTGGTGATGCCTGGGTGGTTATCAACCAAGGCATCTCTAGATCTTGAAAGACGATTGAAAAGAGTGGATTTGCCCACATTGGGCCTTCCAATTATAGCAATTATTGGGGTCATGACATAAGTCGATTTACAAAGGGCCACGAGCTTAATTCAGCCAGTGACGGGTTTTCAAGAACAGTCTTTTTTAACTAACTTAATCATATCGTTTCTGAAAACATGGTCAAGGTGATTCCTTCTTTTTTTGAAATCTTTTCCTATTTGGCCCAGGGTAAGGATAGAGGGGTATTTTATTTTAGACATGATTCGATTTGAATACATGAAGAGGTTAAATTGGTTTGAGAGCAATCCTACGTGAGGAATTCACATTGGTGGAAGTAATAACCCAGCTTGAAAAACTTAAGCCAAGTCTTCGGGCAGGAGATCGAGTACTTAGTGGGAGCCACCTTAAACATAAGAGGTGTTTGACGATGAATATTCTTAATAAGGAGGCCTTTGTCGGAAAGTTGATACCAAAGCTCTTGAAAGAGATTAAAGATTACTCGACAACTTTGTAGACCTTATCGTTTTCTCGGACCCTTTCCATTACTTTTACTCCGATCAGGTCACCCATCTTGGCTTCCTCTACGGGCTGATTGTCAATCTCCATGCTGGTCACTTGTTCGGTAAAGTCAGTGGTATGCCCTTTATATCTCAATAAATCACCTTTTTTTATGATTCCGCTGGTTACTTCAAGGGCTGCGACACTGGGCTTGGCAAAAAATTTGACAATAACCGCAACCTGTTCCTCAGGCATGATTATACCTCCTAATTAGAAATGAAAATAACCAAACTATAATAATTACATATCATCTTTATAATGTCCATGTCAAGAGAACATTCTCACATGTAAATTGTTGTTGAAGACTATAGGCGTTTTGTTTAGTATGAAAAAAATGGAGTGATTAGCATATGGAAGGATACAAGAAACGACTGGCTAAGTGTCTGGCGAAGAGTGGAGCACTCTTTTTTGACAAGAATCTCGTCTTGAAAGATGGGCGCCCAACTCCGTATTTTATAAACATGGCAATGTTCAAAACCGGACGACTGAGTCTGGAGATGGGATCATTCTTTGCTGGAATGATGGTGGCACTGGGTCTTGTTAAGGATATAGATATCATTCTGGGTCCTTCTTATAAAGGAAGTGCCATTGCATTATCGACTGCGATCTCTCTTTGGAAGGATCATGGATTCGATTTACTATTTGAATATGATCGAAAAGAAGCAAAAGAACATGGAGAGGCAAGCTCTTCTAAAAGCATTTTTGTAAATCAGACCTTTTTTGATGGCTGTCGAATATTTATCGTTGATGATGTAGCGACATCAATGGTCACCAAATATGATCTTTTGGAAAAAATAGAAGCCGAGGCACAGACGCAAGGCATGACATTTCATGTGGTTGGTATCGGTATTGGAGTAGACAGGGAACAGACGACAGCAGTTTATGACGATGATGGAAAAGTGATTCTGGGTAAGAAGGGCAAAAATGCAATTCAGGATTTTGTATTCAAAAGCGGTATTCCGGTTTATTCTGTTGCAGGCATCAGGGAGATTATAGAGTATCTTTTTCAGGAAAAGGTGACTGTTATGATTCATGGCCAACGGGATCCGATTGATGAAAAAGTAAGGGCACTGGTCTATGAATACCTCAAAGTATATGGCGTCAATAAATTGTAATAGTTTGTTTTATATAATCAGAGAGACCTTAAGTAAAACATGCCCAAACAGTATCCGTGACGAAGAGCAATTATATGAACATGCCGGTGTGCTCGTTCCCATTATTGAGGAAGAGAGGGTTTTAAGTGTCCTTTTTACGAAAAGGACAAACAGGGTTGAACACCATAAAGGCCAAATATCTTTTCCTGGTGGTTCTGTAGATGAAGAAGATGGAACAATAGAACAAACTGTCCTGAGAGAGGCGGAGGAGGAGATTGGTCTTCAGAAGAAAGATGTGGAGATTTTGGGTAGGTTAGACGATACACTGACGGTTGTGTCCAATTTCATTATCCATCCATTTGTTGGCTTTGTTCCATATCCATATGATTTCAGCATTAATAGAACAGAGGTTGAAAGGCTTATAAAAGTACCGCTGAGTGTGTTTAATACAAAAAATTCAGGGTCTAACAAGAATCTTGTGGAATTTGAAGGGATTACATACCAATCACAAAACTATTCTTTCAATGGTGACTTGATTTGGGGGGCAACGGCCAGGATAATGCAGAATTTTATGAATATCATTGGTTATAGATTGCTCTTGCTTGAGGAAAAAAAATAGTTTATATTGAAATGAGATCGGGACGTGGCTCAGTCTGGTAGAGCACCGCGTTCGGGACGCGGGAGTCGCTGGTTCAAATCCAGTCGTCCCGACCACTCTTCTCCTCAAGACAGTAAATATTCAGTCATTCCACCTACTGCAATCAGATCTTAGGTTTTCTGAAATTATCATTATAGTTTTAAGCCCTTTTTAAATCTTCCAGCCATAGTTCTAAGAGTTCCAGGCTAACCTCGTTGTCTGTCTCAGGCATGTTGCCGAGTGCAAGGGCAGGAATAAGCCAGCTCAGAGAAGTGCGTACATCTTCAACAGTAACCACCACTCCTTTTAATTCAAACATGCGGTCTCTATACTTCAAGGTTGATTTGACAAGGATTGAGAAGACTTTTCGCACGGCATCGGTATTTTGTCCTGAATTTTCAACAAGGCTTAAGAATAGTTGTTCAATCTCTTTTTCATCCAAAGCTACACCTTTCCCGCCTGGACAAGGCGCGCGAAACGTTCAAAAGACCGGTCATATGTGGCCTCTGCATCTTTTGGAAAGCAACAAGCCGGAAGGTCCCTTGATTTAAGGTGATATGAAATGCACTGACAGCAGGTTCCTTTCCTGGAGCAAGGTTCGTATGTACAATTGCATCTATCCAAGTTTTTTTCCTGATTACATTCCATTATTATCATCCCCTTTTAATGAAACGTTGAACTTTTATCCCTTAACAGTATTAGAATATATTACAAGCAGATAATGATATTTTTTCTTGAGTTAAGAAAACTATCTGAAAGCAAGGGTGAAATATGTTTAAGTATATAAATAACTAATAAATGAGTCAATTTTTACTTGACAAAGCCGTTCAACTATTGAACATTATACCAAAAAATTAAACGTTCAGTATTTGAACAATTAATTCATTGCTATTTGCCTTTAGGTTTATTTGACGTTTTTCTTGGTTGGGCTAAATGGATAAAGAAGATATACATATTCTCCGCCTGATGGGGGAAATTGAGCGCAACGGCAATTATAGCCAAAGAGAGCTTTCACGTGGCTTAAATATTTCCCTTGGGCTTGTGAACTCCTTCATCAAGAGGCTTGTCAACAAAGGATATTTCAAGGTTAAGACAATGCCCCGAAATAGGGTAAAATATTTTTTGACCCCTAAAGGCCTGGCAAGAAAGAGCAGGCTGACCGTGGAATATCTTCGTTATTCGGTTAATTTTTATAAGGAAATCAAGAACTTGCTGATTGATAAATTCGAAGAAATGAAAGAAAATCGAATAGGTTCCATCCTGTTTTTTGGGGCCGGTGAAGTAGCTGAGTTGGCCTATCTTTACCTTCAATTTACTGATATCCAATTGGTGGGTATTATAGATGACAGCCAAAATGGCAATGATTTTTTTGAATTTAAAGTTTATGGCTTTGAGCGATTAAATCATCAGGATTGGGACGCAATCTTACTGACACGTCTTGATAATACGGAAAGAGATATCGATTGCCTTATTGAAAAAGGCATTAATCCTAATAAGATAGCTACGATATGAGTGAGAATTCTTTTAAGTGGTATGCATTACATACCAGGAGTCATTTTGAACAAAAGGTTTATGATGGATTGCGTGGGAAATCAGTAGAAGCATTTTTGCCACGTATTCAGGTTATAAGCCGACGAAAAGATCGTCGTAAAGAAATCATGATCCCAATGTTACCTGGTTATGTATTTGTTCGATCAAACCTGGAGGTCGAAGAATACTGGAAAATCATTAAAACCGTCGGCATTGTGCGAATGGTTGGTTTTAAGGGAAAAGTCATTCCTGCAAAAGAAGAAGAAATTTCTTCGCTGATGATTCTGGATGGAACAAACCGTACAGTAAAGAATCGTGCATATATGCAAAAAGGGGATCGGGTTATGATTATGGAGGGGCCTTTGAAGGGGCTGGTCGGCTTTTACCTTCGTCATAGGAACCGAACAGATAGGATAGTTATTTCAATTGAACTCTTGCATCGGTCTCTGACAGTGGAGATCGAGGACTGGGCCCTGGAAAAGGTTGAGTGGTAAAACTGGGCCTGATCTGATAAATAATTTTAGCAATTAATTAATTATTTTAACAACATAGACCATCGGAATGATGTAACCGAAGAGGCGGAGCAATGATTAATGACCTATAGATATGGAGTAGAAAAATGAAGATACTGATAACAGGTGGAGCCGGTTTTATTGGATCTCACTTAGCAGAAAAGTTACTGGAGTCAGGTCACGAGGTTTTCATAATTGATAATCTGTGGACTGGCAAACTTTCCAACATTTCGAAGATTCAAAATCATAACAGGCTTCATCTTGTTGTAAACACTATATTAAATGAGTCTGTCATGAATGAATTGATATTCAGGATTGACCATATTTATCATCTTGCAGCGGCTGTTGGGGTGAAAACAATTATGGACCACCCAGTGGAAACATTGGATATTAATGTCAAAGGAACAGAGATGGTCTTAAGATTGGCCAATCAGTTTAAAAAAAAGGTTTTTATTGCATCGACATCAGAGATATACGGAAAGCATGTGGAACATGATTTAAGCGAAGATGACAATAGAGTTATGGGTACGGTCAAGAAGCGGCGCTGGGCCTATGCCTGTTCAAAGACACTGGACGAATTCTTAGCCCTTGCCTATTTTGATGAGAAGAAATTGCCGGTCGTAATTGGGCGATTGTTTAATACTGTGGGGCCGAGGCAAACAGGACAATATGGGATGGTGCTCCCTACATTTGTGCAGAGCGCTTTATTAGGAAAGCCTATAACTGTTTATGGTGATGGAACCCAGAGCAGGAGTTTTACCCATGTCAAAGACGTGGTTGAAGCGATTACAAGATTAATGGATGAACCCAGTGCTGAAGGTGATGTATTCAATGTGGGGAATGATAGTGAAGTTACTATTAATGAATTGGCCCAAAAGGTAAGGGAGATGACTGGGAGCAACTCTGAAATTGAATATATTCCATATGAGAAGGCATATGGGCCTGGTTTTGAGGACATGGAAAGACGCTGCCCGAATATTGAAAAAATAAAAAAACTGATTGTTTTTGAACCATCTTATGATCTGGAGGCAATTATCCAGAGTGTTATAGATTTTTTCAAGGAGTAGTATTGGGGGAATATCTTGAGTTACAGGACATGAGATTATGACAAACAATACTATACTGGTGACAGGTGGTGCAGGCTTTATTGGTACGAATTTTATACGCCATGCCTTAAAAGTCAGAGAGGAATGGAACATAATTAATTTAGATGCACTCACCTATGCAGGCAATCCGGCCAACTTTGACGATCTCACTGCTCAACATTCAAAAAGACATCATTTTATTCAGGGAGATGTAAGGAATGGGCCTTTTCTTGAAAAACTGTTTTCTGAAAAGGATATCAAAGGAGTGATTCATTTTGCTGCTGAATCTCATGTGGATCGGTCCATCCAGGGCCCCGAGGCGTTTGTGGACACAAATGTTATTGGTACATTCCGTCTTCTTGAAGCAAGTTTCAGGTCCTGGGAGAGCAAAAATAGGCCAGAGGGCTTTCGTTTTCTACACATATCGACTGATGAGGTCTATGGGAGCCTTGGCCCAGAAGGATACTTTACTGAGGAGACATCCTATGACCCCTCAAGCCCCTATTCGGCATCCAAGGCTTCTTCTGACCACTTTGTTAATGCCTACTTTCGCACATATGATTTCCCGACCGTTATTACAAACTGCTCGAATAATTACGGTCCATATCAGTTCCCGGAGAAACTTATACCTCTTATGATCTTAAATATATTAGAGAGAAAAACTTTACCTATCTATGGGGACGGGAAAAATATTCGCGATTGGCTTTACGTTATTGATCATTGTGATGCCCTAATAAGGGTTTTTGAGGAAGGAAAGCTTGGTGAGACATACAACATCGGGGGAAGTGCAGAGCGGCAAAATATTGAGATCGTTGAACTGTTGTGCGATCTGATGGATGATTATTTGAGACGATCCGGCAAAGAATCCAGCAGATGTCTTATAAATTTTGTTCCTGATCGCCCTGGTCATGACAGGCGCTATGCCATAGATGCCACTAAGATCAAGAAGGAACTGGGATGGAGTCCGAAACATTGTTTTGAGGAGGCCCTGGAAGCAACCGTCAATTGGTACTTTAATCACATGGACTGGGTGGATTCCGTGCGAACCGGGGAATATCGCAAGTGGATTGAAATTAACTATGAGCGCCGTGGGGAGAGATATAAAGAACATGGAAACAAAAATAGTGAAAGGAGAATGAGGTAATGAAAGGAATTATCCTAGCTGGTGGTTCAGGGACCCGGTTATATCCGATTACTCGTGTTGTGAGCAAACAGCTTCTGCCTGTATATGACAAGCCAATGATCTATTACCCCCTCTCCGTGCTTATGCTTGCTGGCATCCGTGAGATATTAGTCATTTCTACCCCACAAGATCTCCCCCGCTTTAAAGATCTATTGGCCGATGGTTCACAATGGGGGCTCAAGTTTGACTATGTTGAACAGCCAAGGCCCGAAGGTCTGGCCCAGGCATTTATCCTTGGGCGTGACTTCATAGGCGAGGAGCATGTTTGCATGATTCTCGGTGACAATATTTTTTATGGTCATGGTTTGCCGGAGAAGCTTAGGAAGGCCTCTTCAAGGAAGGAAGGGGCGACTGTTTTCGGCTATTGGGTGAAGGATCCTGAGCGTTATGGAGTTGTGACCTTTGATAAGGATGGCAGTGCTATTGACATTGAAGAAAAACCTGTGCACCCTAAGTCCTACTATGCGGTGACAGGACTCTATTTTTACGATAATCGAGTTAAAGATATTGCTGCTGAGTTAAAGCCATCTGATAGAGGAGAGTTGGAGATTACCGACCTGAATCGCGTTTACTTAGATATGGGATCTCTTTATGTAGAGAGATTAGGAAGAGGTATTGCCTGGCTCGATACAGGCACGCATGAGAGCTTGATTCAGGCAGCCAATTATATTCAAGTCATCGAGGAAAGACAGGGGTTAAATATATCATGTGTTGAGGAGATAGCCTATCGTATGGGATACATTGATGCCGAGCAACTGGAAGAGCTTGCAAGACCACTAATGAAAAATGGATACGGCCAGTATCTTTATAATATATTAGAACTAGGGTGAATAGCGTGAAAGTTTCAGAAACCTCACTGGAAGGTGTGTTGATTATAGAACCGGTTGTTTTCGGCGACAACCGTGGCTTTTTTATGGAGACTTATCATCAAGAAAGGTATGCAAAGTTAGGTATTGAGCCCATTTTTGTTCAGGACAACCTTTCTTGGTCGGTCCAAGGAACTCTTAGGGGGTTGCATTATCAGCTCCCTCATGCACAGGCTAAATTGGTACAGACAATCAAGGGCGAGGTTTTTGATGTGGTAGTAGACATCCGCCTCGGTTCACCCACCTTTGGTAGATGGAGCGGTTTCCATCTTTCAGACGAGAACAAGCGTCAGTTATATATCCCTGAAGGATTTGCACATGGCTTCTGTGTTTTGAGTGAAACTGCCCTTTTTTTGTATAAGTGCAGTGATTTTTATGCGCCGGATAGTGAATTGGGAGTCCTCTGGAATGATCCTGATTTGGGGGTTGAGTGGCCTGTAAAAGACCCCATAATCTCGGACAAAGACGAAAAATATCCTTTTCTAAAAGATGTACCTCCAGAGCATTTCCCGGTCTATGAGGTGGGTTTGTGAGAATTTTGGTAATTGGTGCCGGCGGCCAACTGGGCTGGGAACTGTGCAACAAAGGAGAGGAGCATGGATTAGATATTCTACCCGTAGATCTTCCCGATTTTGATATTACCAAGCATTCTGCCATAAAAAAGGAAATAAGCCAGGCTGGTGTCTCCTTAGTTATTAATGCAGCAGCTTACACAGCAGTCGATCAGGCAGAAAAAGAACCCGATCTTGCTTTTAAAGTAAACCGGGATGGTCCGGCCTATCTGACATCTATCTGTGCTGAAGTTGGAATTCCGCTTATTCATATTTCCACAGACTATGTCTTTGATGGTAACAAAGAAAGTCCTTATCTTGAAACAGACCCTGTCTCCCCTTTGGGAGTCTATGGTAGAAGCAAGGCAGCTGGTGAGGCGGAAGTGAGGGCCGGCTTAACTGAGCATGTTATCCTTCGCACTGCCTGGCTCTATGATGTCCATGGTCACAATTTTGTTAAGACTATGCTCCGTTTAGGAAGAGAAAAAGAGTCGCTGAGAGTAGTCGCAGATCAATATGGATGTCCTACTTATGCAGCAGATCTTGCTGATGCCATTTTGACTATTTCACGAAAGTTTCTTGAAAGCCATAAATTAGCCTGGGGCACATATCATTATTGCGGTAAGGGAGCAACTACCTGGCATGGTTTTGCAAAGAGGATATTTGAACTGGCTAAAAACTTTGATTCGATTGTTCTGAAAGATGTAGTTCCTATCAAAACAGACGAGTATCCCACTCCGGCAAAAAGACCTGCCAATTCTGTCCTAGATTGCTCTTTATTTATAAAAAACTTTGGTATACAGCCCAGACCATGGAGCGAGAGTTTGGTCGATATGATTAAGTTGTATTATCAACGAAAGGAGTTCCAATGCAATTCATAGACCTTGCTGCCCAACAGCAGCGTATTCGTGAAAAAATTGAAGCAAACATCCAGGCTGTCCTAAGTCACGGCAAATATATCATGGGTCCTGAGATCCAGGATTTGGAAGAGCGACTGTCGAGCTATGTCTCCGTTAAACACGGCATTTCTTGTTCTTCCGGGACAGATGCTCTCTTATTGGCGCTCATGGCATATGCGGTAGGCCTGGAAGACGCGATATTCACAACACCTTTTACATTCATTGCCACGGCCGAAGTAATAAGTTTGCTCGGTGCTACGCCAGTATTTGTTGATATAGATCCCAAGACATTCAACATGGACCCCGAAAGCCTCGACCAGGCCATCCGTGCCCTCAATAATCCGGACTCATCAAGTTATCCCTTACCAGGGCCTATTAGCCAAGAGCTATCAGGTATCACGCCGAAGGGCGTGATCTCAGTTGACCTTTTCGGTGTTCCTGCTAATTATGACCACATCAATACGATTGCAAAAAAGCACGGCCTGTTTGTAATCGAAGACGCTGCCCAGTCATTTGGTGCAGAATACAAAGGTAAAAAAGCCTGTTCATTGGCCTCTATTGGTTGTACATCTTTTTTTCCTGCAAAACCATTGGGGTGTTATGGAGACGGAGGTATGTGCTTTACTGATGATGACAATTTGGCTGATATTATGCGGTCTTTACGCGTCCATGGAGGGGGAAAGCACAAATACGACAATGTGCGTATAGGGATCAATGGCAGGCTGGATACTTTGCAGGCTGCCATTCTTCTTGCTAAGTTTGAGATCTTCGCGGAAGAAATAGAACTTCGCCAAAAAGTTGCTCAGCGGTATACATCTCTGCTTGATCTATATCAGCAAATCCAGACCCCTTTTATTCCACCGGAAATAAAAAGTGCCTGGGCCCAATACTCCATTCTTGCAAAGGATGAAGAGCACCGATCAGAAATTCAAGCCAAGCTGAAAAAAGAAGGAATACCCACGGCAATCTATTACCCAAAACCATTACATCTTCAGACTGCTTTCGCATACCTTGGATACAAGGAGGGTGACTTTCCAGTCAGTGAATCTGCATCACAGAGTATAGTAAGCCTCCCCATGCATCCGTATTTAGAATCCGAAGACCAGAAAAAGATCGTTAAGGTAATATGTTATGGATCATAGGCGATAGAAAAATGGAGGTAATTGGATGATTGGAAATAAAGAAAGTATGTCTGAATTTCAGGGACATCCTCATGCTTCCCATGAAGCTGTAAAAGACCAAAACATTACTTGGTTCATTGGGTATGTGTCCTGTGAGGATCGCGAAAAATTACATGGACACAAGGGCGCTGTTATTTGGTTCACCGGTCTTTCAGCCTCTGGAAAATCCACTGTTGCACATTATCTTGAAAAACATCTCTACGACATGGGCTGTTCCACATATGTGTTTGATGGAGATAATGTTCGTCATGGTCTTTGTGGGGATCTCGGTTTTTCGCCAGAGGACCGCTCAGAGAACATCCGCCGTATAGGAGAGATGGCAAAGCTCTTTGTGGATGCAGGAATCATTGCCATCACGGCCTTTATTTCGCCTTACAAGGCGGACAGGGAAATGGTCCGTGAAGTAGTTGGAAAAAAACAATTTATGGAGATTTATATCGAGTGCCCGATCGAAGTCTGTGCCGCTCGAGATCCTAAAGGTATTTATCAAAAGGCGAAGCAGGGAATCATTCAGAACTTTACTGGTATCTCTGCCCCCTACGAAGTGCCTGAAAGTCCAGATTTAGTAATCCACTCTGATAAAGAAGGGGCGATTGCAGCTGCAAAACGAATAATCAGATTGATGGAACAACAAAAAATCATAATAACTATTCAGGAGTTAGGAGCCAGAATCCAGGAGACAGAGGAAAATATATCACAGGAGGATGAAATTGAATAAAAAAGCACTAATAACAGGAATCACTGGACAAGACGGCGCATATTTGGCTGAATTTTTATTAAGTAAGAGATATGAAGTGCATGGAATAAAGCGAAGGTCTTCTCTTTTTAATACACAGAGGATAGATCATTTGTACCAAGACCCTCATGAGAAAGATCTCCGATTTATCCTCCATTATGGAGACCTTACTGACGCCTCAAATCTCACGCGAATCGTCCAGGAAGTACAGCCTGATGAGATTTATAACCTGGCGGCTCAAAGTCATGTAAAAGTCTCTTTTGAAACACCAGAATACACAGCAAATTCCGATGCCTTGGGAGCATTACGTATTCTGGAAGCCATACGCTTATTAGGACTTGACAAAAAAACCCGATTCTACCAGGCGTCTACCTCCGAACTTTATGGCAAGGTAATGGAAACACCTCAAACTGAACGCACTCCTTTTTACCCTCGTTCTCCCTATGCCTGCGCTAAACTTTATGCTTACTGGTGCACTGTGAACTACCGAGAAGCTTATAGCATTTTTGCCTGTAATGGTATTCTTTTTAATCACGAATCTCCAGTTCGTGGTGAGACCTTTGTTACACGGAAAATCACACGCGCTGCTGCTCGTATTACACTTGGTCTTCAAGATAACCTTTATCTTGGAAATCTTGATGCTAAACGAGATTGGGGGCATGCCAGGGATTTTGTTCGTGCACAATGGCTTATCCTACAGCAAAAGGAGCCTGATGATTTTGTTATTGCAACTGGTAAGCAGCATTCTGTTAGGGAATTCTGTGAAAGGGCTTTTGCCGTAGTCGGTATAAAAATCAAATGGTACGGGAAAGGCGATACTGAAAAAGGTGTAATAGCCGAAATACAACCTTCACCTCTTATGGAAAAATATGCTGATTACTGTCGGCCAAGAGAGCTTTTTGAAGAACATATTGTAGTTTCCGTCGACCCTCGTTACTTTCGTCCTACAGAGGTGGAGACACTTCTTGGCGATCCTACCAAAGCCCGTGAGAAGCTCGGTTGGGAACCGGAGATTTCCTTTGATAAGATGATCAAGGAAATGGTCGAGTATGATCTAAATGATGCTACACGCGAAGCAATTTGCCAACGAGATGGATTTTCAGTCCCAAGTAGTGTTGAAGCAGACATGTAGTTTATTTCTTATGCATTACCTTAGGTGCCTTTTCCAAACAAAAGTAGCCAAAATCAGAAACCAAATTTAATCAGCATAAAATAATTCAGCTAATTAGACTAATTAAATGAACAAGAACTCAAAAATTTATATAGCAGGGCACACTGGCTTAGTAGGTTCCGCCCTTATCAGCAAATTAAGGGCTGAAGATTACTCGAATCTGATTACACGAACCCATGCTGAGCTGGATCTCACCCGACAATCAGAAGTAGAAGCCTTCTTTCAGGAAGAGAATCCTGAATATGTGTTCCTTGCTGCAGCCATGGTTGGTGGAATTTTGGCCAATAATACATATCCAGCGGAATTTATATACAGCAACTTAATTATTCAAACCAATGTTATACACGCTGCTTGGAAAACTGGAGCAAATCGTCTCCTATTTTTGGGCTCTTCATGCATTTATCCCAGGGAATGCCCTCAGCCCATGAAAGAAGAGTATCTGCTTACAGGTCCTTTAGAGAGGACTAATGAACCTTATGCTGTGGCCAAGGTTGCTGGTGTCAAGATGTGCCAATCTTACAATCGTCAGTATGGCACAAGATTCATAGCAGTCATGCCAACTAATCTTTATGGGCCAAACGACAATTTCAATCCGGAAACCAGTCATGTCCTACCGGCCATGATCCGCAAATATCATGAAGCAAAAACCGTTGGTCGTTCAGTAGTGATCTGGGGGACTGGTAGCCCTCGGCGGGAGTTCCTACATGTGGACGATCTCGCTAATGCTTGTGTCTTCATAATGGGTTTAAAAGAGGAAGTTTATAGCTCTCTTCTCACCATCCACGTTTCGTCGATAATAAACGTTGGTTATGGCAAAGACATATCTATTAATGAACTATCTCTGCTGATTAAGGACATCATAGGCTTTAAAGGTGAAATCGTTTTTGATAAAACCAAACCTGATGGCACTCCCCAAAAACTGTTAGACGTTTCAAGAATGACTGATTTGGGATGGAAGCCAAAGATTTCATTAAAGAATGGAATTCGCAGAACTTATGATTGGTGTTTAAGTAATTCAATTTTCTGATGTTCTTTTTTATGCCAACGATAAAACGTTTTTTGGTCTTCCTAAGGCTGATATTTTCTCAAAAGTATCTAATAGTATCCATGGCCAAGAGAGAGGTGGCAACCCAGTATGTCGGATCGTTATTGGGGTTCATATGGACATTTATAAACCCGATGGTCATGATATTCGTTTTCTGGGTTGTCTTTAGTGTTGGATTCAGAGTTCAGCCCACAAACAATGTACCATTTGTAGTCTGGCTTACAGCCGGCATGGCCTCATGGTTTGTTTTTGCTGATATAGTCAATGGATCTGCAGGTGTGATTGTTTCAAATGCCCATCTAATTAAAAAAACCATTTTTCCTTCGCAAATATTGCCTGTGGTAAAAATAGCATCATGCTTTATTACTCACTCTGTATTTCTGCTTGTTCTTATTGGGTTGATTATTTTTCAGAAAATGCCTTTCAGTTTTTATTTCTTCCAGTTTATCTACTATCTCATATGTATGTCTGTGCTTGCCCTTGGGCTTGGTTGGACAGTTTCAGCTTTAAATGTGTTTATCAGAGATGTTGGTCAGATTGTTGGTGTTGTGCTCCAGGTGGGTTTTTGGGCAACGCCTATATTTTGGGACATTCATATGATGCCGCCCAAAGTTCAGGTATTGTTTAAACTGAATCCAATGTTTTACATAGTTCAGGGATACAGGGAGTCTTTTATCTATTTTCAACCTTTTTGGACCCACCCACGCCAAACCTTATATTTCTGGTCTGTAACCGTAATAATATTTGCAATTGGTGCGTTAATTTTTCAAAAATTAAAACCACAATTCGCGGATGTTTTGTAGATGAATCGAGAAAGAGAAAACATAGCCCTTTTGTTTACTGAACAAAAGTGCTTGCTCCAGTCAATGAAGCCCGAGAAAAAATTCAGCTTGCACTTAGTCTTTACTACTCTGCCAAAAAACTCAAATTTTATGGACTTAAGGATCATCGCCCCGATTGGAGCGAAGAAGAGATCTTGGAAAAGGTTCGAGAGATCTTCCTGTATGCCAGAACATGATCTTTTTCGAACTTTCATCAGCCGTTTAAATAATACATTGAAACCTATGCATATATGCAAACCGTATTCCTAATGAACGATGATATTGCAATAAATGTCAAGAACGTAACCAAGACATATCAACTTTACAATAGTCATGCTGAGAGGGTTAAAGAGGCCTTTCATCCTTTGAGAAAAAAATATCATCGCCCTTTCAATGCGTTGACTGATGTTTCTTTTCAGGTAAAGAAAGGAGAGTTTATTGGGATAATTGGACGAAATGGAAGTGGAAAATCAACTTTACTTCAAATCATATGTGGCATTTTACTTCCAACATTAGGCAGCATTGAGCTTGAAGGGCGGATATCTGCTCTGCTTGAGCTTGGTGCAGGGTTTAATCCGGAATTTACTGGCCGGGAAAATGTATATCTTAGTGCTTCAATCCTTGGCTTTACCAAGGAAAAAATAGATAAAAAGTTTAATGAAATTGAGGCTTTTGCTGATATCGGTGAGTTCATTGATCAACCTGTCAAGATTTATAGCAGTGGCATGGCAGTTCGGTTGGCTTTTGCGGTACAGACAAGTGTAAAACCTGATATATTGATTTTAGATGAAGTTATTGCAGTAGGTGACTCCTATTTTCAGGCAAAATGTATGAAGCGAATGACTCAATTGATTGAGAGAGGCGTTACCATATTGTTTGTTACTCATGGGGTTGATGCTGTTCCACAGCTTTGCGATCGTGCTATTTATTTAGAGGCAGGGAATATCAAACAAATTGGGCCCGCTATTTCAGTCGTTGATGCATATTTGAAGGACATTAGAAGAGACCAGTATGCTAGTGGATTAATAGATGATGTGAATGGAGATCAAAATAGCGCAACGACAAGCTCGAATGATAACCTCATTTCCATAGGAGATGCGAAAGCAGAAGTACAATTTAAAAGCGATTCTACTTTTACCGAAAAAGTCCGGCCCTATCGTTATGGTACTGGCGGCGCCAGGGTTATGTATATTGAACTCCTTGACCAACAGGGCCAGCCAACAGATTCCTTTGGTTTTAGAGAGACAATTACGGTTAGGGCTTATATTGAAGTTTACAAAATTCTTGATGCTTTTAACTGTTGTTTGCTAATCAGAAACAAGCACGGTATTGAAATTATGCACTGCACTTCCCGTGAATATGGATATATATTTCCTGTAATTCAAAAAGGAAATAAATTAGTAGTAGATATTATCTTTGAGAATATCTTAAAGCCTGAAGAGGCATATTCAATTCATTACACTATTAATAATACATATAGCCTGCAAGATCAGGAAATATTAGACCTGATTGAATTAGCAGCAGTATTTAATGTACGAATAGATCCCGACAATCCCATCTGGTACCTTGTTTGGCAGCCCTTTCAAATTAGACATCGAATAATAAAATAAAAGTAATCCAAACTGTTTTTATGTCAAAAAAACGCATCATTTTTGTTACACGTGAGATAGTTCCATTTTACTATGGTGGCATTGGTACCCAATTCAAGGCAGTTGCCAAATTTTTAAAATCAAACGGTCATGAAATTTATTTTCTTACTCAAAAGCATAAAACGTTTGATGAAAAAATATTTAAGCAACACTATGGTGATATACCATTGTTTTTTGTGAGTGTTCCTGAACAATCCTCATATGTATCGTTTTCACCAACTGGAGGGTTAGTTTCAACATTTTCTTTAGCATATGCACTTGCTGTTTCAAAAAAGTTTGACAATATCTATAATACTGTTTTACCTGACATTGTTTTTTGCGCTGATTTTGGGGGTGAGGGCCTGTTTTTGTTCCTTAAATCCCATGCAGGCGGTTATGAAAAAACCAGATTTATCCTTACAATTAATGGAATGCTATTTGATATACTTTCAGCATATGAAAGCGGGGTGAATTCTCAGTTACCAAGCGAACTCAATGATCCTCAAAACCGCATTACATGTGCGATGGAGGATCTGTGTGTCTTGCTTGCCTGTGAGATTATTTCTCCTACTACTATTTATTGGTATGAAATACGGAACCGTGTTAAGTTAAACAAGGAAGCAAATATCATCCCGAATTTTGTGGATAGTGATTTATTTAACTTAGAGAAGAGTGGTAAATCAAATGTGCGCGAGAGTCAATTTATTCTTTTCATAGGAAGACTCGATAGACTTAAAGGAGCGGACATATTGCTAAATGCATATCTTGATATTTTACAGAATGAATCTAATTTCAAACATAAATTAATATTTATTGGTAGAGATAGTTTTTGGAAAGAGCATAAATCAACATTCCTCGAATACTGGCAAAAGAGGATTCCGAGTTCATATGCTGGTAATATTTTATTTTTTGGGCAAGTTAATCATGATCAAATTGTGAATTATTTAAAGAAAGCTACTATTTGCGTCTTTCCATCGCGTTTGGAGGTATTCGGAATTGTTTGTCTTGAAGCAATGTTTTATGGTTGTCCTGTATTGGTTTCTCAAGGCACAGGATTAGAGGAAGTTTTAGGACCTTCTTTTTCGAAATATACTTTTGATGTTAAAAGAGGAGGGATTGCGCTTAAGCAAAAACTCATGTCCATTTTAGAGAAATCTTCAGAACTTAGTAAAGTTGGGGCAGGATTTCGCAAACGTGCCGGAGAATTGATAAATATGAGCAAATCTAGTTTTTTAGAGCTTGTAGAAGCAGGTGTTAATAGAGAAGCTTACAACAGCAACCCACAATTAATGCCACTGTATGATAATGCCTTTCAGTTAATGTCTGCCATGAATGATGTCGCTTATTATATTGGTACTGATTTCCGGAAGCTTAAAGGTGACGAAAAAAAATAAGGTAGGAACCATCTATGAGATGCATTGTAGATAAGTATTGGATCACACGAATCCTTTTGTATGAAATATGTAATAAAGATGTGATGAAATATAGTAAAAAGGAAAATCTATTTTCCATCAATAATTTTTATTATTTCCTGTAAGGTTAATAACAGATATGAATATTGTATACGTTTCTCGAGAGTTTGGACCGATCACTGGTGGAGGCATTGGAACATATATATTCAATGTATGTCGAGCGATGTCCGACTGCGGTCATCAAGTATATCTTGTTACAGATTGTTTTAACCAAGAAAATAGGCATTTTCTGCCAGGAAACATAACCCTAATTGAGACTTATCCAACACGTAAAATACGGCAAAATAGTTTTGTTTCTCCCAACCATGAATATTCCTACCGTGTGCTGGATACACTTCGAAAACTTGTTGGTGAGACAAAAGTTGACTTGATTGAATTTGCTGAATTTGGTTCTGAGGGGTTTGCCAGCATCAAGGCAAAGAGACTTCTCAATGAGTTCTCTCAAATCAAACTCATTGTCAAACTACATACTCCACAATCCCTGCTTTATCACATAAACGAAGACAAGCAAATTAATGTTGAAAAAATCTGCGAAATTACCATGGAGGACTATTGTGTTAAGTATGCGGATGTTGTTACATCCCCTTCACAGTCGCTTGCTGATTATTTTTCGGAACGTTTGGGGAGAAAAAATATTTTGCGATGTCCTTATCCCATGAAATTGCCTGATCTTCAAAAACCACGACAATTTAATGTTGAGCAGATAAAGCGTGTAAGGTTTATCGGTTCCATTCAGGTGAGAAAAGGGGTGGATGTCTTTATTGATGCTGCGAAACTGGTTTTAGAAAGGGAACCGGGCTTTAGTTTTGAGATATATGGTGAGCTATACAATGCAACTTACTTTGGTAAGACATACATAGAAATCCTTGAACGAAACATTCCAAAAGACCTTTCAGATAAAATTCGTTTCCTCGGAGGAATAAAATACAGTCAAATTCCTCAGTTGCTTTTGGAGTCTTGTTTCTGTGTTTTCCCTTCACGTTGGGAGAATTGGGCAAATGTATGTTTGGAAGCCATGTCGATGGGGTGTGTTGTTATCGCATCCAGAAATGGAGGCATGAGTGAGATGATAATCCATGGCCAAAATGGATTTCTTGTTGATCCATTAAGTCCACAGGAAATTGCAAATTTAATATTGGATTATCACAAAGATTACAATTTGTTAAATAAAATATCTCTTGCCGCCCATTATCGCAGCAAACAGATATGTGATCCAGACAGTACATCCAAGAAGATAGAGGCAAATTACTTGAATAGTTTTGAGCAAAAAACTTGGTGTAAGATTGATGAACAAGAGGCAAAGGTTTCAATCATTATCCCATATTTTAACCAACCCGATTATGTGCAAGAAGCTGTCGATTCAGTCAATGACTCAAATTATCGAAACATTGAGATTATTGTAGTTAATGATGGTTCTTCGACTTCGGAAGCTTTGCAAGCATTTGATAAACTTGATGGTGTGGTCAAGGTTTCTAAATCAAATGGCGGGCTGGGATCAGCACGGAATGCGGGCGTCGCTGCATCCTCGGGGCAATTTATTTTACCTTTAGATGCAGATGATAAAATCCACCCAGATTATATCCGCATCGGGGTAGAAGCTTTGCTCAATAATCCAGAACTATCTTACGTCAGTTGCCACGCGCATAATTTTGGTGCCTTTGAAAGTTCATATATCCCAGTAGGCTATGTGCCTGAATTGATGCCGTTTATGAATACAAATGGAAAATGCACCAATCTCTTCCGCCGCTCTGTTTTTGAGGACAATGTTGAGTATGATGAAATAATGAGTTCATATGAGGATTGGGATTTTTTACTCACATTAAACGAGAAAGGACATGAAGGTGATGTCATACCCAAAGAGTTGTTCTTTTACAGACGAAAATATGATTCAATGGTTTACAGTATAGCCAATAAACAACGAGTGGCGTTGGTTCAGTATATGATGATTAAACATCAAAAGATGTGGAAGGATTTTGCACCGACCATGGCCACTGTCTTGGCTAATGTTTGGAAGAACATGGAAATTGCTTACGAAAGCCTCACGACTGATCTTCTGCAAATATATTTTCCACATAATAAAATATTCTCAGAAATTAATTCTGTTACTGCGGCATATCCAAAGTCACAGTGGGTTGATTTGATGATTAATATGCCTTATGGGATACATGAAGGTTTATTGCGTTTAGATCCATCTAATAGAGCTGGTATTATTTCAATAGGAGAAATAATCATTATTGATAAAACAAGCGATAAGGAAATTTGGAAAGCGGATTATAAAAATAAATTTAAAGGGTGTAAGGTCTTGCAAAATGATAAATACTTTCTTCATCAAAATTATCTCATCATTTTAGCTGCAACTGATGATCCACAGATATTATTAAATTTACCGGTTATTGATAGACCTATCAAAATGAGAGTAACTTTATGTCACGTAGATAATATCTTGGGTGAAGATCAGGCGGCACAGCTAAATCAGAATGGAATGATCAAGGGAATCAAAAAGATTTTTCAATATGCCAAGGCGGTGATTTCAAATTAGAAGTAATTTGACTTAATCATGAAGCTAAATGTTGCAGATATACTTGGAAATAAACGATTTATTCTTTCCGTATTACTATTTTTATTCTTTCTACTTTATTTTTTCTTAACTTCATACTGGCATATTCCTTCTCAACTAATAATCAAAGGAAATGTTCAATCCGGCACCGGGGCTGTTTTTAAGTGGGATTCCGGTGAAGGTTACAATGACATGGAATCTGCCAATGTGATGTTGGGTACTTATGTTTCAACGGATAAGAAAAAACATGTAATTAAGGTTAGGAGAACAGGCAAGAAAAATCCTTCTGCTACTTCTTCAGAAGTTAGGATCGGTAAAATATCAATAGATGATATTGACTTCGATTTAGGGGATTTAAGACCTCAAAGAAATATTGAAGTTATTAGCAAGAGACATGTATACATAGAAAAAGATGGAGCAGAAATTACAATTACAGTTACAGCAATTAAACAAATAGATGTTATTTTCGGTGTTGGCCCGCAAATGGGATATGTTGAAGTAGATATAGACGGTGATGCAAGAGAATATGATCTTTATTCAACGGAGCGAAGACTAAAGACAATTTTCAGAAATACTGATAAAATTGTTCCTGGGGATTTTACTGCTGAAATTGATTTGCCCAGATATGATATCAAAAGATTCAAACTGAAAATTCTCGAGGCTTTTAACAAATTCAAATTATATTCAGTGATGATCAGTTCAAAGCGTGGGGATATAAGTCTACCTGTTGAGAAAGGAGAATATATATCAGAAATACAATTTGGAAATATAAAACGGAATACAAAAAGATATTTTCACCCAGTACGTTTTGGATTTCAGTTATTGTTTGCAACTCTATGTTCCTATGTTACTATTTTTATTTTTAATTTCATAAAAATAAGAGGTGGTCTCAAAAGCACATTTTTTAATTCTAAACGGTATATATTCTGGTTAATGTTTTTTGGAGCGGTCTTGTCGTTTTCAACATGGCTGTTAGCATATTGGCCTGGTTATATGACATCAGATTCAATCCATGTCTGGTGGGCGGCAAAAAAACCGGGATATTTTATTCATTCCCACCCTTTTATGAATGTTATTTACTATCGTTTATTACAGCAAATATGGGACAATGTTGCAATTATAAGTATCTTCCAAATCTTACTAACATCGCTATTAGGCAGTTACATATTTTACTACATTTATAAAAATGGCATCAAATTATTTCTAATATTAGCATTCTACTTTATATTTATTTTGTCTGTTCCAGTTGGCCTTTATAATATAACACTCTGGAAGGATATCCCGTTTGCAATTCTTGTTGTATTTTGGGCTTTTTATCTGATGAAGATGTATCTTGAAAAAAAGAGAAGTATTCTAAAGGTATCATATCAAGAAACAATGTTTCTTATTTTGTCTATTATTGGCTTATGCTTGTTTCGATATAACGGTATTGTATTCATAATCATAATACCAATTACTTTAGCTATATTAAGAATAATTTCGATTAAGAGAGTATTAGTATTTTTTACTGTGCTTCTCTTAATCGGGATTACTAATATAGGAATTATGAAACTGTACGACAAGAAAGACTTTTTTTTTCATAGAGCAGGTTTTTTTATTAAAAGATTAAAAAACGAACCTATTTCTAAAACAGTATTAAGAATTGTTAAACAATACCCTACTGTTCTTGATATAAACACATACAAACACTCTGATGTATGGTATGACATTTGGTATAGAGATGATGAATTTGTTAGATGGCATTATGACTTTGCAAGAAAAATTGGATATAATGATTTTTTTAAATATCAACAGGTTAATCCAAAATCAGAAAAAGTTTTTAATTTATTAAATTATATTACTAACAACTCTTACATAGAACCTTGGGTCTACTTTAGTTGGAACCCATATTACATGCTATATATTATTCCAGTATTTTTTTTATATATGTTCTTTCCGTTGTCTGCTATTTATGGATTCGTCATTTTTTCGCAGGTCTTTATACTTCTTTGGATATTAGGTCCATATAATTATAATTGGCGATATTACTATTTTCTGCTCTTTTCGCTTTATTTCTTAATCCCTATTGTAGCTCTTGATATAAAAACTAAGCGGTTCCGATTGCCGTTCTCTCAGCGGCAAAGGGAAAAGGATGTATCTCCGCGTTCTCTGTGCCTCTAGCCCCTAATCAAGTGTAATTATTTTTCCAATTCTAATAAAAGAGGAGATTTAATAAGACCTTTGCACAACTAGATAAAAATCACCCTTATAAATGATTCCTACAATAAAAACTTCTCAAAACTTCAAAAAAAATCAGAGTCAGATAGACATCAAAATCAGAAGTCTTTGAAAATCTTTAACAAACTGGAATATTAGTTTTGGCAAAAAGTGATTTAACATGCTGATTTTCCTTGCAAATAGCCTTTTATTATGCTATATTCTTCTTCAGATTGTGACTGATAACAAAGGAGGAAGACATGCCGTGCCCCGTGAAATGTTTATCCCGTGGAATGCAAAGCTTATTCCTTTGGGGTGGCGTTCAATATATTTAGGGTCTAAGCTACTTACTACTGGCTAACATCGGTGAAAGGTATGCCCAAACACAAAAAGTGGGCATACCGAGACAAGGAAAAGCCCATATAGGGTTATTAAACGGAGTTATAAGCAGTCGTTCGACCTTGAGGCCTTTCGGTCGGCCCCGAGCTCACTGCTGAAGGGCTCAAGGCCGAGGGACTCTCGACAGGCAGAAAATCTCATTAATAGATTTACACTGAAAAAGTAAGTGGCAATTTTTTCTGAAAATTGTCATTTAAAAGACATTTTGCTCATTACATGGAAAATTCAAAGGTCTCAGGCATATGGGGAATACTTGACATAAACTTCCGACGGCAATCAATACCGATCTGATGCCCATCAGGACGTTGGTCTATTATGCACCGATTACGCCGTGCTTGATGAGCGAGGCAAAGCGCCATGAGAAATCGCTCTCAACAAATCAGTTGACGGCTCAACGGGCAGCCGGTGAGGAGGCGGGCGATCGCTCAATTTATTTCCACGGGTAGCTGTTCGGAGAAAGTCAGGAGTAATAGAACTCTGGCGATGGCTGTGCGGTTTTCTATCATGCTTATGTTGCCAGATAAGTAGTCCTGTGCGTATTACACATGGTTTAGCGGGAATATACATTATGTGCGGAATAGCAGGGCTGGTTAATAGAGAGGGCTTGTGTCAAGAGGATAGGTCCTGGCTGAAGGATTCGTTGTATCAGATTTCCCATCGCGGGCCTGATGCCAGCGGCATATGGATGAACCATTCAGCGGGATTCAGTCACGCACGATTGGCCATCATCGACCTGGAAGGGGGGAGTCAGCCTATGCATGACGCTTCCGAACGATATACCATCACATATAATGGTGAAATCTATAATTTCAAAACGATTCGCGCCGAACTTGAGAGCAAAAAGTACAAATTCCGCACACAATCCGATACCGAAGTAATCTTGAATGCGTATGCCGAGTGGGATACCGAATGTGTTGAGCACTTCAACGGGATCTTTGCTTTTGGTATTTGGGATCAGGAAGAAAGAAACCTTTTTCTTGCCCGAGATCACCTTGGCGTTAAGCCGCTATTGTATTGTCATCGTCAGAATATCCTTATCTTTTCATCTGAACTGAAGGCTATCCGGCAGCATCCTATTGTCGATGAGGGCGTCGATCCCAGGGCCTTCAGCGATTATCTCAGCCTAGGCTACATCCTCACTCCAAAAACGATTCTAAAAGCCGTACAAAAACTACCTCCGGCCACATGGCTGCGTTGGAATCCGGCTAACAATAAATGTCTGATCCGTCGCTATTGGGATCTTGCCGGTGTTGTATCCGGTCCCAAGGAGTCGCTCAACGTTCCGGAAGCGATCGAGGCTCTTCATGCCTGCCTGGACAGGTCTGTGCGCCGGCAACTGGTTAGCGATGTTCCCCTGGGGGCCTTCTTAAGCGGAGGGTTGGACTCCAGTACCATTGTCCAGAAGATGTTGCGGCACTCCACCGGAAGCGTCCAAACGTACTCTATGGGGTTCCTGGAGAAATCCTACAGTGAACTGCCCTTTTCAAGGATGGTTGCCGAAAATCTTGGCGTGGAGAACATTGAGGAGATGGTTTCTCCCAACCTGCCGGAATTGTTGCCACGTCTGGTCTGGTACTATGATGAACCATTTTCCGACACGTCCGCTGTTCCAACCTTCATGCTGTGCAAACTGGCAAGACGTCATGTCAAAGTATCCCTCTCCGGGGACGGAGGAGATGAGTGCTTTGCCGGATACGAGACCTATATCGCGGACCGGCTTCAGGCCTTATACCGGAGAATTCCGGGATGGATGCACCGATGCTTCTTCCTCCCCGTGGTGAATGCCCTGCCCTCTACGCAACGGAAAGTCAGTCTTGACTACAAGTTGAAGCAATTTGTTTACAACGCAAGAAAGAGCCCCGAGGAAGCGCATTACAAGTGGCGACTTATCTTTTCAGAGGAACAGAAGCAGGCATTATGTGGAGAGAGTTTCATGCGGGAACTGGATGGCTATACCCCGTTGGAGGTCTTTCTGGACTACTACAAAGAGGTTAACAATGCATCACCGCTTTCTCGATCCCAATACGTGGATATAAAAACATGGTTGGCGGATGGGATGCTGGTAAAAATAGATAGAGCGAGTATGTCCCATGGGTTGGAGGTGCGGGTTCCTTTCCTGGATCCCGAGCTTGTGGAATCGGCGATGCGGTTGCCCGATACCATGAAGTTACATGTATTTGAAACGAAGTATTTGTTGAAGAAAGCCATGGTCCCTTTTCTTCCCAGGGAAGTCATCTGGCGGTCGAAAAGAGGATTCAACGCGCCGGCCGCCCAATGGGTCAACCTGCTTTCCGACCACGTAACAGAATTCGAATGTGATTTCATAGCGGGTTTTGATGCGCATTGGAAGAGGCTACTTGAAGAGCATCAGGAACGCCAGGCGGATCATGGATTTCGTTTGTGGACTCTGTTGTGCTGGGTCTTTTGGATGCAAGAAGGGTATCGGTCCATAGACAACCGGGTTCCAATTTGATAGATGGTTGTGAAGCAAGGATTTTCATATTAGATTCGTTTGCATATCAGATTCGTATTGAGACCTTTGAAAAATTATGTTTCAAGTTTCAAGTCATTGCGAGGAGCTGTAGTTCTGTAGCAATCTCAATGTTTTCATCTGGTTAGAGATTGCTTCGCTTCGCTCGCAATGACAAAATGGGTATTTTTCAAAGTCTCGTATTACATACTAAGCATGATAGCAAATGAGTGATCTTGATTACAATCAGGCGGCGGCCAGTCAAGGATGGACCGATTACTGGAACTACTCACCGGCTCCAAGGCATCGTAGGCGTTTGATTCGAAAAGTGCTCGCTAACCTAACATTCAATTCGCTCTTGGATGCTGGTTGCGGCAGAGGACTTCTTCTAAGGGACTTAGCCGAACGTTTTATTGACGT
>CAYRFN010000008.1:0-58057 GCA_964423495.1 uncultured Desulfobacteraceae bacterium | reverse complement strand
CTATCTTGGGTTCTATATATATTGTCAGCTGTTGCTAAGAAAATGAAAATTCAACTCAATAAACAGTCAATAGTAAAACATATTCCTTTCTGTTGGTTGGTGGTTTTTGCCTCTTCATTAGTAGTGTGGCTTGTTTTCTATCCCGCCATTATGTCTTCTGACTCACTTAGTCAATATTATCAAGCCCTTGTAGGAAGATATGACGATTGGCATCCTCCCATCATGTCAATCTTGCTCTCCATTGTCATGAAATGTGGCGGTGATATCGGGGTGCTAACGTTTATTCAATGTTTGACTGGATGTTTTGGGGTATATTATTTGGCACTGTGCGTTGCGAATATATCAAGTAAAAACGGCAAATTCTCGCAATACGTTGCAGTTTCAATTCTAATATTTCTCTTGTCTTTCATATCACCATTAGCATTTTACTTAATGACATTTTGGAAGGACTCGTGGTGCGCAATAACGTTAATCTGGGTTTTTTCAATCTCAATTCTACTCCACAAAAACGTCTCATCTTTTTCCAGACACAGGTTTTCTTTCTATTTTTTTCTCCTTGTTTCCCTGATGGCATTTACCATGTTAACCCGTCATAATACAATCGTCGCTCTGCCTTCTTTCTGCATAGTCTTATGGCTGATTATTCGTAAAAGAATCCGATATTTTCCCATTGCTTTCCTGTTAACTTTATTGCCATTTGTTATATATGGGGGAACTAAGATATGTTCTAATAGATTTTTTAATATAACGCATACCTATGTAGAACAATACCTCATGGGTCTCGATTTAATAGGGATAATTGTCAACAAATCTTCTTTGCGCAATGAATTTCCTTATACCAGTCAACATCTAAATGAAAATTATCATGTTGGATATAGATTCGGTGACCTTAGACCATTTTATTTGAAGTCGCATGCAATTGTTGATAGGGCTTATATCAATGCTTATAGTTATAATGAGCCATTGGTCCGAGAATATAAAAAGGCAGTAATAAAATTTCCTGTTTTGTTGTTAAATGTAAAACTACAAGCATTCAAAGAGATGGTTCGACCAACAAATAATTATTATTGGTTCCATGTGGGAATCGATAATAATAAGTTTGGATTAGCTCAGAATAAATTTTTCGCAGAATTTAGAAACTTATTCCTTAAAGCAACCTTCTTCACTAAAAATTCCTGGTTGCGATTTATTTCAGGAATTCATCTACTATGGATTTGCATAAATCTTGTCGGCATCCTTTTTTCAATATTTTTCTATTTTAAGTCACGTAATGAATATTTTCTATTTTGGGGTTCATTATTAAGTATTCCGCTGGTATATTATGGTTCCTATCTACTTGCCACTGCCTCATATGATTTCAGGTATATGTATCCCGCGAGTCTGACTATTCAGATAGTAGCAATCACTCATATATCAACAAAAATTAGTGTTATCCTTAATCGCTTTCTCAGCTGAGACCTGGTTTATTTTCCATGCAATAAACAAAATGCCCTTGAAATGGCAATTTTTGGAAAAAATTGCCACTTAATTTTTCAGTGTAAATCTATTAATGAGATTTTATTTTACTTGTAACTCCGTTTAACAACCCTATTATGGGCTTTTCTTTGTCTCGGTATCCCCACTTTTTGTGTTTGGGCATACCTCTCCACAGATGTTAGGTAGGAGCAAGCAGCTTAGACCCCCTAACTGATCTTTGACAGTTGTCACGGTTTTTCTTCTTTTCTTCCTTATAATTTCGGGTGTCCAGGCCGCCTCGTCGGTGGTATTTTCAAAGCAGACCAAGGATGAGATAGCAGGCCAGCTTGTTTATGACGGTAAACTTGCTGGCTCATCATCTCAACCAGCCACCCATTTTTCAGCTAAAAAGTCAGACGACATGTTATCGATAAAAATTGAAATCGGTGGCAATAAGATAGTTGTTCAGAAAGGCTATGGTAGCAGGAGCAAGGAATTTTCCATTGATTATGATGACGAATCATCATCTAAATTACTTGGAGAAAATGAGTGCAATCCTTTGAGGGAGTTGATATCTGCGCTTGCTACTGCGACGCAAGACAGCGATTTTAATGGAACGCTTATAGGTGTCATTAACTATTTGCTTAGTTGGCCTGAGCATAGACCGTTAGCGCTTAAGATGGATGAGGAGAAAGTGGTGATTGGTACTGGTGCTGATGAAATTTCAATTAACAATGGACTTAACTCCAATTAATCAAACCCCAGAACTTTTTATAAGGAGGTAGCCATGAAGAGAAATTTTTTTGTCATTCAATTTCTTGGTATCATGATGATACATTTTCTATCATCTCAATCATCAGCTATTATGGTTGGGATGGGTACAGAGGAACTTACAAGAGAATCGAAGGTAGTTATAAGGGGAGAGGTGGCGGAAGTTGAATCTCTTTGGAGTAAGGACGGAAAGACCATTATTACTATAGCTTCTATTATAATTACTGATGTCTTTAAAGGTGAAACTTCTTCAAAAATGATCACAGTAGAGTATGAGGGTGGAGAAGTAGGAGAAATGGGTCTTAGGGTATCTGATGTAGCGCCTCTCAAAACCGGAGAAGAGGTGATTCTGTTCCTTAAGTTAGGAAAGAGCAAAATAGAAGGAGATGTGCACAAAATAGTGGGTAAAGCACAGGGTAAATACACAATAGGCAACGATGAGATTGCAAGGAAATGCGGTTTTTCTGTTATAAGTGGTGAAGACATAATTGATAACAATATCCATGTTGATAAACTAATAAATAAGATAAGGGGGGTAAAATAATGAAGAAAAAAATAGCTATATTTAGATATATAATTCTTATTATTATTTTAACTCTTTGGTATTCATATGGATATGCATATCAAGCATGTCAAACATCAGGGGGGACAGACATAAAGTGGAATACCAGTTATGTAACATACTATATCAATACATCAGGAGGCCCTTCCGATTGCCTCTCGGCTATTCAGGGAGGAATGAATACCTGGACAAATGTGTCTACCTCGACCTTTACTTTCTACTATGGTGGAACCACAACAAGTACAGCATATGGCTCTAATGACGGAACTAACATAGTAACTTTTGGGGGGGGGTTAGGATCTGGAACATTGGCACAAAATACATATTGGTATAATACATCAACAGGTTACATAGCTGATAGTGACATCAAGTTTAATACAAGCTATTCATGGGGTACTATTGGTTCAGGAAGTGATTATGATGTTCAAAACATTGGTACACATGAGCATGGACACTCCCTTTGTTTGGCAGATCTTTACAGTAGCGCTGATTCTGAAAAAACGATGTATGGTTACGCTTCTGCTGGAGAAACTAAAAAAAGAACATTACACAATGATGATATTGCTGGAATTGCATATCTGTATCCAGGATCCCCCTCTTGCCCAGACCTTTACTCCTGGAATGGTAAAGAGTATGTAAACAATGGTTATATTTATTCAATGTGTCATTGTCCCGAATGGGAATCTTACCAGGAAAGGCTTGTAACCCAGCCTGTCGTGGCACAATATAATACGCTGGCTTTCGAGATTAAGGAAGTAGATGATGAGATATCCTATATAAACAGTGTAGACATGTATTATAGAAATAACGGCAATGCATGGACAAAGTTGGATCTGATATCTGCTGTTCATAATACAGCCGGTGATGTAAGCGAAGCTCTTAAACAAAAAGACAATGAAAGGGTGTATACGGTTCCTGGAGATGAGATCCTGCTTACATATTACGTTCCTTCCGAAGGAATAGAAGATGCTGAATTCAAATCTATCTCAAGCGGATATTACCACTGGAGTGCGGAGACATGGTGTGAGGTATTAGAACTTGGCCCTGCGTTTACTGTTCATCCTGGTGATACGGTTACTTTGTATGCAAAGATAAACAATATGTCTGCTTATGAACTTCCAGAGGATGCAAGGGTGTATTTTAATATTCAAGGCCCTGGATACTCGAGCGTAAATATTTTTTCTGTATCTGCAGGAGGATTAGCCCCTGGAAGCCCAAAATGGTATTCCTTGAACTGGACTGTACCAGATGATGCTCCAGCAGGAAAATACAGCTATTCGGCCTCAGTATATATTGGGGAGACCGATATTACCTTTATTGTCCATGATAAAAACGTTTCATCTAATGATGAACGTGAAGTAACAAGAGTCGGCTCTTCCTGCGACTGATTGAAGTGAAATAAGGAAGTGAATTGACTAGACTGATTCCTCTCAATTTCCTGCCTTGTTTCCCATCGGTAAAAAAATTTTCAACTATAAAGCGTTTGGTCCTTTAAAGTAAATAACCCCGTGCTCCCGCACGGGGCATTCTGCGGGTTCTTATAAAGATTATTTTCCTTAGTTTTATAGCTAATTATAGCAATTGATCATCTAAGTTCTGTGTGGCCTTGGATCGCTAAGAAAAGGGCAGAGCTATATGATCATTTTAAGGAAAGAGTTTCAGGCAAATTGAAGATGGCGATTATTATTGTAACGGGCTTACCACGCTCTGGGACGTCAATGATGATGAGGATGTTGGAAGCCGGTGGCACGGAAATTCTTGTTGATAACATCAGAAAGCCTGATGAGGATAATCCTAATGGCTATTATGAACTGGAAAAGGCAAAAAAAATACAGGAAGACTCTTCCTGGTTAGGAGATGCTGAAGGCAAAGCATTAAAGATGGTCTCTATGTTATTATATCAACTTCCTCCAGATAGAAAATATAGAATAATCTTTATGAAGAGAAAAATGAGCGAGGTCTTGGCATCTCAAAGAAGAATGTTGGAAAGACTTGGACGAAACAATAGTAGCATTGACGATGAAGAAATGGGAAGGCTTTTCAAAAAACATTTAACCGAGATTGAAAAATGGCTCGAAAAGCAAGATAATGTTGATGTCCAGTATATCAGTTATAATGATATTATAGAAAAACCACTCACAAACGCCAAAATCCTGACCCAATTCCTTGGCAATAGATTAGACGTCAACAAGATGTTAAAAGTAATTGACAAATCATTGTATAGGCAGAGAAGCAAAAATTAAGAGGTGTTTCACCCTAATGATACCCATTCGACGACAGATTCTAATCCAAGCCTTAAAGTTGTTTGACGTGACCATTATGGCCATTTCCTTTACTCTGACATCCGGAGTTGTTTCAAATCAAATAGAAAAGATTTCCATTGGCCAGCTCCTTTCGATGCAAGTCAAGGTTCAAGCTCTTGTCTTTTTTATTTGTTTCCTTTTTGTATGGCACATTACCTTTTCCGTTTTCGGGCTTTACCATTCCAGGCGCCTTTCTTCTCGATTGCGTGAGGTCAGAGATGTCTTAATGGCATGCTTATTAGGAACTCTGATGTTATTCATAATTGCCAGTCTGTTCAAGATTGACATGATCACTCCACTTTTCACTGCAATTTTTTGGGTTATGAGCAGCGTCATTACCATTATGAGTCGAATTATGCTCAGACCTGGATTGGGATGGATTAGGACTCGCGGTAGAAATCTGCGACATGTGGCAATCCTTGGAATAAACCGAGGGTCTGTTCAGTTTGCACGATTAATCGAAACAAGGCCAGAGCTTGGATTCCGCCTTTTAGGGTTTTTCGACAAGACTTTGGCTGTATCAGAAGAATTTCGAAAGACAGGTTATTCTCTACTATGTGATTTTAATAACTTTCCCTCTTATGCAAGAGACCATGTGGTCGATGAAGTGTGGATAGTGGTTCCTCACAATCATTTCAATGGTCAGGTATCCAAGATAGTTATTCTTTGCCATAAGTTAGGTATCGTAATAAGATCTTTTTCAAATACCTTGAGCCTGAAATCAGTTCATTCTAAAATTGAAAATTTTGAGGGGAATTTTATTATCACCTCTTACTCTGGAGCTATGGATGGATGGCCGATTCTAATTAAACGTGCGGCCGATATCACTCTTTCCCTGGTTCTGCTCATACTTTTTTCCCCTTTGTTTTTGATAACTATTCTCTTGATCAAGATCACGTCTCCTGGGCCGGCTCTTTTTAAGCAAGATAGAGTGGGACTCAACAGACGAAGGTTTGGTATGTACAAGTTTAGGACTATGTCACATGACGCAGAACAAAGGCTCATTGAAATGGAACACCTTAATGAGGTAAGCGGCCCAGTGTTCAAGATTAAGAATGATCCGAGGGCCACATCGGTCGGAATATTTTTGAGAAAAACCAGCATTGATGAACTGCCCCAACTCATCAATGTCCTAAAGGGAGATATGAGCCTTGTGGGACCAAGACCTCTTCCAGTGAGAGATTACAAAGGATTTTATCTAGATCGTCACCGCCGCCGCCTGAGCGTCCTACCTGGCATCACCTGTCTATGGCAGGTTCAAGGCCGAAACTCTATCCCTTTTGAAAAGTGGATGGAACTTGACCTAAAATACATTGATCAGTGGTCCTTATGGCTCGATTTTAAAATTCTTCTGAAAACCGTTTTGGCGGTTTTCAGAGTATCTGAAGCAGCATAGATGAATCAAAAGTAAGGTTTTCTGAAAATAAGAAATTTTAGGAGGGGAAAAAGCCTATGACTATCATTGAAATGCTAAAGAAAAATTTAAGACTTTTCCCTGTAAAGACCTCAATAATCTACAAGGAATCCAGGATTTCTTACGAGGAACTTTTTGAAAGATCAAATTCATTGGCTAATTTCTTGGCAGATATTGGTCTTAATAAAGGGGAAATGGTTGGCCTTTTGCTTCAAAAGACCCCAGAGGCCATTATCTCTTTCTTGGGTGTTGCAGCCGCGGGGGGCGTTGTGTTCACGATCGATTATAATCAGACCTTCGCCGAAATTCAGTTTATCTTAAATCTTACACGTACTTCCGTTTTGATAGTAGCTGCAGAGTTTCAGACTTTACTTTCCAAGCTGAAACTTCCCTGCTCAGATAAAAAAATCATAGTAGTTGGCAAAAAATTAAGAAAACAGTCCCATATGTGGGACGACTTGATAACCCAACACAGCATTAATGTGCCAGATGTTAACATTCAGTTGGATGATATCGTTTATCTAAATTTTACCTCGGGCACGACAGGAGTTCCAAAAGGAGCTATTTCTACACATGCAAACATTTATTGGAATACTTTGTCATCAATAGAAAGCTTGAAGTTAACGCATGAGGATGTTCACTTATGCATGTTTCCGGTTTTCGGTCATCCACATGAAATCTTTGCACGTCCTCTCTATTTAGGGGGGACTATTGTACTAATAGATAATATATCACCTAAAAACATTTCAAAGATTATTTCAGATCATAATGTAACATGTACGATGGCAACGGCTTCTATTTATGAAACCTTAGTTCGTTTCAAACAATCTCACTCATATAATTTTAGCTCTCTGAGGATTCCAGAAAGTGGAGGCATGCATGTGAACGCAGCTCTTGCTCAAAAGTTTATAGAACGATTTAAGGTTCCGATAGTACCGGTATGGGGAAGCACTGAGACTGCAGGGATTGCCCTCGCTACTCCTATTCACAGCGAATATAAACCAGGCTCAATGGGAAAACCGTGTCCTTACTATGAAGTAAAAATTGTCGGCGAAAATGGAAAAGAATTGGCCCATAATGAAATTGGAGAAATGGTTATAAAGGGTCCGGCTGTCTGTACGGGATATTTCGGTAATCCTGAGGAAACTGAGAAACATATGAGAGATGGATGGTTCTACACAGGTGATATGGTAAAGAAGGATTCCGAAGACTATTTTTATTTTGCTAGCAGAAAGACCGGAATGATTAAAGTGGCAGGCATGAAGGTCTTTCCCATCGAAATCGAAGATGTGTTAAGCGCTCACCCTCAGATCGCCGAAGTGGCTGTTGTGAAAGCTTTGGATCATTCCCATGGCGAGGTACCTAAGGTGGTTATTGTTCTAAAACACGGTATGAGAATTAGTAAAGCAGATATCCGAAAATACTGTGAGGAGAGAATGTCGAGGTATAAGGTACCACGCGTCATTGAGTTTATGACTGAACTACCCAAGACTCCAGGAGGAAAAATATTGTATCGAGAATTATAGTCAATCAGGGAGATTAAGAGGGAATTTTAAGTTGCTGATTCGTGTATGGAATCTAAATTTATTGTGTTTCATGCAGAGAGAGAACCCATGGAAGGTGTTGCTAATGGTCCTGAATGTCTAAGCAATCTCCTGAAATCACCATAGGGAATTTTCCAAGAGAATTGTAAGGTTCTTGTATGTCTTAACGGTGGTGGCATCCCAGCGTGACTTCTTATTAATCGTTGTCTGCTCCCACATCTTAAACTTCTTCCAGAATTTCATAGATACACATCCATAGGTCTACGGACATCGCTTATAGGAAATTGGATAATCATTCGTAAATATTTATGACCGTCTGTATAATTAACAGTAGAAGAAGAACTTAGAGGCCTACGATTACAAATGTGTAAAAACAGTTAAAGAAAAAGGATAAGATATTTATCTTGGTTATAAACGGGCCAAATTAAAAAATGTTAGGAACAAGGGAGCCCAATCTCTGTGAGAATATTACATTTATTACTCCTGTGTGTTCATGTTCAATAAATGGCTTTGGATATCTAAGTTACATATTGGCAACGGAATATTTTATCTAATCAAGCTAATTTTTTTATTAGAAGAATTTCACTACGCAGTTAAGAAATTAGATCTGTAATTATGTCTTTAAAAGATAAGGAAGGGGTTTTTAAAAGTGTTTGTAGGATTTGCCATGGGGGATGCAGTGCTCTTTTATATGTTAAAGATGGTAAACTAATAAACATAAAACCAGATCCTGAATCCCCTTTTAACCTCGGCCAAATGTGCATTAAAGGTCTGGCCACCCCGGAAATGATGTATAATTCCTCCAGACTCCTTAGCCCATTAAAACGTAATGGAAATAAGGGGTCCAATCAGTGGAAAGAGAGCAGCTGGGATATGGCTTTAGATGAAATTGCAGACAATCTCAACAGGATCATACAAGAAACAGGCCCTGAATCTATTGCCCTTGGCCAGGGTACAGGTAGGCATCATTTCATGCACGTGATACGCTTTGCAAATTCTCTTGGAACTCCTAACTGGTATGAACCTGGTCTCGCAAATTGCCTGTTACCAAGGATAACGGTAAGCCAACTCACTTACGGCGGCTATGTTGTTGCAGATTATTACGGCGAGATCATACCAAAGACCATACTGTTCTGGGGCCACAATCCGGTCATTACAGGACCGGATGGGGAACTCTCATTTCCTGTTAAAAGGGCCTTAAAGGCAGGGAGCTTCGGGATAGCGATTGATCCCAGAAAATCGGAAACAGCCAAGCGCTGTAAGATGTGGCTGCCAGTAAGACCGGGCACTGATGCCGCACTTGCCCTTGCAATGGCCAATGTAATCATTAATGAAGGTATTTATGATAAGGAATTTGTTGAAAAATGGACAGTGGGGTTCGATCGATTAAAAGATCATGTATCAAATTATTCACCAAAATGGGCTGAAGCCATTACCTGGATCCCGGCAAAAGACATTGTAGCCGCAGCACAAAGATATGCCGTTGATCGACCATCGGTTATAGAATGGGGCGTTGCCATTGAGCAAACCCCAAACTCTCTTCAAACGGTAAGAGCGATCTCTTTACTAAGAGGGTTGACTGGAAATATAGATATTCCAGGAGGTGATATATTAGGTATGAACATCGTCCGTCCTTATCCGGTAATGAAAAGCCAATTACCCAAGGACATGATTAAAAAAAGGATAGGTGGTGAACAATTCAAGTTGTTAGGTGGATTCAGGGCATTAATACCTTCAGCGCACATACCCGGTTTATTCAAGGCGATGCGAACTGACGAACCTTATCGAATAAAAGCGCTCCTTATATTTGGAGGCAATCCCCTTGTTACTGTAGCCAATGCCCAAGAGGTGCATCAATCATTGCTAAAGTTTGATCTCCTTGTTGTTACAGATATGTTCATGACCCCAACAGCGGCTTTAGCTGATTATGTAATGCCTGCTACCTTTTGGCCGGAAATAAACCAAATAATTGAACTCCCTTTTGTCGCTGAAAATGCTGTTCTTGCCCAGTAAAAGGTGGTTCAGGTAGGCCTTTGCAGGCAGGACGAAGAGATTTTAATTGATCTTGCAAGAAGATTGAATTTACCTGGTTCAAATGAAACCTTGGAAGGCATCCTGGATTACAGGCTCGAATTATTATGCTTGACCTTTGAAGAATTAAAAAATAGATTAGCACATTTTCCAGTGCATGAATACCACAAATTTGAGAAAAAAGGATTCCAGACCCCTTCAAGAAAAGTTGAGTTTTACTGCAAGGCGCTGGAAAGGTTAGGTTATGATCCCTTGCCAACATATGAAGAACCCCCTGAAAGTCCAAGGGAACAACCTGCATTGGCAAAGGATTTTCCTTACATATTGACTACCGGGAGCAGGAGACTCGAATTTTTTCATAGTGAACACCGTCAGATTGAATCACTTAGAAAGAGGAGGCCTTATCCTATTGCGGAAATACATCCGGACTTGGCTAATCGTCATGGAATTAATGATGGAGACAGGATTTTCGTGATTTCTCCTCGCGGCAAGATAAAGATGAATGCAGTCGTCACTCAGGATATTCAGAAAATGGTGGTCAACATTGACCATGGATGGTGGTTTCCAGAAATGGAAGGCCCAGATTTCGGGGTGTGGGAATCCAATGCCAATATCTTAACCTCAGACGCCCCTCCATATGATCCAGCCTTCGGTACATACCAACTTAGAGGGCTCTTGTGTGCTATAGAGAGGATAAATGATTAATCGAATATTTTTTGGTTTTTTATTCAGCTCCCTTTTGTGAGGCATCTCTATGATGATAAAGCATAGATTAAGCTCAGTAATAATTCTATTCTTCTCTCTTGCGGCAATATCACTTGTCGGATGTTCGACAGCATCCACAAAGGAAAAGGATAAGTTTGTTGGCATTCAAGATGAAAAAACGGAAAATGAGTTTTCTGATTTTATTCTTGGAGTGGGTGATTCTATCAAAATAACTGTATACGGAAAAAAGGCATCGCAGTTTATTATAGTTAAAGGAGATTCAATTGAAATAAGTGTTTATAGGCAATCGGATCTTGATCGGAAGGTTCAGGTAGATTCCTTTGGCAAGATTATGTTTCCTTTAATAGGTGATATAAAGGCCGCAGGTAAGACTGCATTTGAACTTAGAGACGAGATACAGTACAGACTATCCAAATATATTAAAAATCCCCAGGTCTCCGTCGATGTCACATCTACAGAAAGTTTAATATTAGATGACCTTTCAATATCCGCCCAAATAGGAACCAGTGGCAAGATAATGTACCCTTTGATTGGTGATGTGCAGGCTGCTGGTAAGGGAACGTTTGAATTGAGAAACGAGATACAGCAGAGGCTATCCAAGTATCTCGTTGACCCTCAGGTAACTATTAATGTCTCAACAATACAGAGCCAAAAAGTTCACGTTCTTGGCGAGGTCAAATCCCCTGGCACTTTCATACTGGACAAAAAAATATTTGCATTGGAAGCTATATCTAAGGCAGGAGGATTTTCCAATGATGCAAATGAGGGGAAGGTACTGCTACTAAGAGATGAAAAGGGCATGCCTAAGGTAACTATTCTAAATCTTGAAATTAAAAAAATGATCAAGAATGAAAAGATATATAAGAATGTTCCCTTGAAAAATGGCGATATTGTCTTTGTTCCCCCAAGTCTAATAGCTAACGTTGAAAGATTTATGGTTCGATTTAGCAATATTATTGAACCTTTCACAAGTCTTGAAAGGGCCATAATATTTTGGCCACAAGTTATTGATGCTTTAGAAGGTAAAAGGCCAGAACAAAATATAATAGTTGCTCCCTGAGAAACGATATCTATGATTTGCTCATTCAATAAAATTGAACTCGATATTTAACGGCGGTAAATTATAAGGTTTTAAGGGCTAAATCTTTATGAACAGAATTTTGTGTATTTTATTATTCACTTTTTTAATCTCTATTTTTGGATGTCTTCCAAAAAACACTGAGGAATACATTAAAGATTTGAAAAGTGAAAATCTTATGGTTAGAAGTAAAGCCATTTATCACCTTGGAAAAAAGAAAAAAAAAGGTGCTGTACCAATATTGATAGATCTTTTGAAGCATGACCAGGCAAAAGATATAAAAATAAGTGCCATAGAGGCATTGGGGAAAATAGGCGAAGAAACATCTGTTGATGAATTGATTAGTGTTTTAAAACATAATGATAATGATATACGAATAGCTGCCTGCAATGCACTTGGAAATATAAGGGATCCAAAGGCAATAAGGCCTTTAATTAGGGTATTGCCAGATAAAGATATCCAGCTTAGCGCCATTTGGGCGTTAGGAAATATCGGAGACCAGAGTGCTGTCCCGGCATTAAGCAATTTATTAAATAATCAAAATAAATATGTCAGTTATAATGCGGCTCAGTCCTTGAAAAAAATTGGTTGTGAGAAGTAGACATGGAATTTAGAAAACTTTGGGAAATTATCTGGCGCAGAAAATGGATTATTATCCAGGCATTTTTTGTTATATCGCTTACAGCGATAGTAGGCAGTTTCTTAGTCACTCCTATATATGAAACGTCCTCGAAGGTGTTTGTAAAAACATCAGAGACAGCGTCATCTCTAATGTCGAGTATTGGGCTATCAAATCTTTCCTCTTTAGTCGGTGTCTCATCCGACACTGAGATTGATAATTACATTGAATTATCGACTTTGGACCCAATTCTAAAGGAGGTAATATCACAGTTGCAATTAAGGAGCAGGGATGGCGATTTAATGACGCCTGATGAATTGCGGGAATCGAATATTATTAGTTCCATTATATTCCCCAAGCCAAATGTTAAGGTAGAACAAGTTGAAGATACGGACCTAATTGAGATCACAGTAACATCACCTGATACCAAAGAGGCAGCCATGATTGGCAACACTTTGGCAAATCTATTTATTGAGGAAAATCTAAAACAGAGAAGGGAGGAGTATGGGAGTGCCCGGAGATTTATTGAAGGTCAGATTAAATTGGCGAAAGCCGATTACTTAGATCTGTTACAGGAAATTAAGGCCTTTAAGATTGCCGAAAAAACAATAGACATTTCAGAAGAGATAAAGCTGGCCATTGCAAAAATGGGTGATTTGATGAAAGAAAAAGAGGACAATATTATTGATATTTCCGAAACTAAGGCAAGGCTCGAAACCCTCAAAGCCCAGCTCGAAAGAGGAAATGGCCAGGGCGTTTCAAGTTTAGCAATTAGTGAAAATCCCCAAATTGAGGAAATTAAAAAAAGATTGAGTGAATTTGAACTTCAATTGGCAGGAATGTTGACCGAAAAAACGCAAAACCATCCAGATATAATTTCTCTCAAAAACAAAATTGTTAAGGCCAGAGAAGAACTAAGTAAGGAAGTGGGTGTCTATCAGAAATCTTCGCAAAATTTGGAGTCGTTGGAAAGAGACCTTGCAGCATTAGAAGTTCATCTGAAAGGTGTCAATGCAGACATAAATAAGTATATGTCTATGCTGTACACAATCCCTGATAAGGCATTCAGAGAAGCTCAATTGACATTAAAACTAAATGCCAAAAAAGAGATCTATAGTTCTCTCCTGGAATATCTATACCAGATTGGCGTAGCAGAGGCAATGACTCTTTCCGATATCCGGTTAGTTGAACATGCAACTGAGCCCGATATCGATGCCCCCAAGAGTCCTAACAAAATCCTAAATGGTATCGTGGGCGTATTTTTAGGTTTAATGTTTGGCTTTGGTATCGCCTTCCTTGTTGATTACATGGATGACAGAATAAGAAGCTCTGATGATGCTAAAGAGCTTGGACTAACATTTCTTGGGACTGTTCCGAAATTCAGGAGAAAGGAGAGCCCTTTAATCTCCCAGCGAGATCCCAGAGATCCTATAACTGAGTCCTACAGAACTATCCGAAACAGTCTTAAATTTATCAGTCTGGATAAATCGGTGAATAGTTTTTTAATCACCAGTTCTCTTGAAAATGAGGGTAAGTCAACAACTGTGATAAATTTGGCTATCTCAATAACCCGTGAGGAGAAGCAGGTTCTTATTATGGATACCGATCTTCGCAGGCCCTCATTTCATGAAATATTTGGTGTTTCAAACTCAACTGGAGTTAGTAGTATATTAGCAGAGGAAGCAAAGTTGGATGATGCTATTAAGAGAACGGACGTTGAAGGATTAAGTGTACTTACCAGTGGACCTATCCCCCCTGACCCGGGACGTATGATAGAATCCCAAAAGATGAAACAGTTGATAAAAGATGTTACTCAACAATATGATATTGTTATATTGGACTCGCCACCTATCCTAATAGCAAATGATTCCATAATATTGACTGGATATGTAGACGGTTGTATCCTTGTATTGGAGAGCAGAAAGATAACCCGTCGAGTTCTTACTCAAGGATTAGAGCTTCTAAAACAAGCAAATATCCAATTAACTGGAGCAGTCCTAAACAAACTCAAGATAGAAAGAGGTGGATATTATTACTCATATTACTACAAAAGCGGCTATTACAAGGGCAAAAGGAAATGATTGATATTCACACCCATATTCTCCCTGATATTGATGATGGTGCTCAGACCTTAGAGGAATCATTGGGGATAATTAAGAATGCAGTTAATGAAGGGGTTAAGACTCTCGTAGCTACCCCTCACGTTTTGGAGGTCCCATCTGAAAGCGAGTGGCACAAAGTGAGAGACAAATTCAATTCCGTGAAACAGGCCTTAATCTCGGAAAAAATCGATATTGATATCATCTTAGGTGCCGAGTTGTTCATTTCTCCTGACCTACCTATTAAAATAACACAGAATAGAGAGCTGACTATTAATTCTGGGAATAGATATGCATTGTTAGAATTGCCTGTACAGGGATTGCCTCCCTTCACAGAACAGACAATTTTTGAACTTCTTTTGAAGAGAATAGTGCCTATAATTGCACACCCTGAAAGATGTGTTGAGATACAGAACGATTTTAGTAAAATGTCTAATTTAGTTGAAAAGGGAGTACTTGCTCAGGCAAACTCCGGAAGCTTAATAGGTAGATATGGGAAAAAAGTCCAAAAGACTTGCAGAACCCTCCTTGAAAATAATCTCATTCATATCATTGGCAGTGATATCCATTCTATTTTCAATGGATCTTACCCCTTATCACAGGGGGTGAAGCTGGCTGCTGAGATAGTTGGCATTGACGAGGCGACAGCAATGGTAACATCCATTCCTATGAAGGTAATTGAACGTTTCGTGAATTCTACAACCCCTTGAATATGAACTGCTTTCAATGCGATCCTGTTTATGAATGTTACGAGCTTTGTAAAACGCCTCCTTTTGCCCAATCTCCGTGTCAGACTTAAATATTAATCCTCGAAATATCTAATATATTCCTGTGGTTAAGATTTTTGTCTTCCTTGAACAAATTTAGCGTTTTTCAAAGATCTCGCTACATGGCAGGATGAGATTTGCAGTATTCCTTTATTCCGCTATTCCAACTGAAGCAGACCTCGAAACTATGGATATTATTGTGGTATCAAGGCTCCGACTACAAAGAGAACAATTTGGTCACATAAATGAAAACCATTACACAACCTAAAATTCATTCCGACTCACTGACGTCGGTTGCTCGCATAGCTACAAACTCAGCGTTTACTTTCTCAGCAAGGGCTCTGGATGTCGTAATGAGAATTATACTGATTGCGATAACTGCCAGGTATCTTGGCACAAAAGAGTTCGGTGAATATGCTTTTGTCATGGCTATTGCAACATTCTTGATACCGCTTTTGGACTTTGGAATTGAGCGCATAATCGTCAGAGAAATAAGTAATGACATAGAAAACGCTGATAAATATGTAGCTTCAGCACTCATTTTGCGGATGATATTCTCAATTATAATAATTATACCTATTATTTCTTTTACCCATATTTTTCATTGGGGGCAGCAAACGATCCTGGCAATATACATTGCTATGTGTTCTCAGGTCTTTGTCGCATTCGGAATGGTATTTCTTGGAATATTCCGTTCATTTGAACGGATGGAGTATGATACTTTGTCAAGTTTTATTCATCAGTCAATAAGACTCATATGTCTTATAGCCGTCGTAAAATATGACTTTGGGTTTTTATATGTTTTTCTGACGATAGCAGTTGCTGATCTATCTAAAACATTACTTCAAGTAATTATAGTATCAATGAAGTTTGTTAAGTTTCGTCTGATAACCAGTATTAATCGTTGTAAGCTGCTGTTAAAAGAATCATATCCAATAGGTGTTTTTGCTCTTTTAACTATGATGAGCTTTAAGCTTGACATCTTTGTATTGAAATACTTTCGTGGTCCAGTCGAGATATCACTGTTTGCAGTTCCTCACACGCTAATCAGCCAAATCCAAATCATACCGATGTCCATAGTTATCGCTTTATTTCCAGTTTTGGCGCGTCTATCAAGGTCGTCGAAGTCGTCTTTTGCGTATGCTTATGAAAACGCATATAAATTTTTATTAAATGTTAGCCTGCCTATTACTATCATAATAATTATTTGGGCAAAAGAAATTATCATAGCAGCTTTTGGTAAAGAATATTCTGATGCTTCTTTATCTTTACAAATCTTTGCAGGAACAGTATCTTTCCGCTTTTTGACATCGTTAATGAATATTACTCTGATCTCTGCTGATAAACAAATTATGATCACAGTCATTATGGGAATAACACTTTGCGTGAATTTGCTGATGAATCTAATACTGGTACCAAAATACGGTTATATTGGCGCCAGTATTGCAACCTTTATTGCACATTTATGTTTCTTTTGCATTGACTTATATGTTACTTCAAAAAATGCATGTAGTATCCCCATCACGTCAATTTCGTCTAAAGCCGTTGTTTGTGGAATTAGTATGTGCTTCGGATGCTTTATTTTTAAATGTGAAACTGTTGTCAGTTTTGTTGCGGGAGTTACTTTGGGGATACTCTGCTATGGATTTACTATGATAGTGCTAAAAACCTTCACTCGCGAGGAAGTGAATTTGTTGAAACGGGCAATTGTTAATCGAGCATGATTCTCATGCATATTACTATTTCGGAGCAGATAAATGGAAAAAACTATGATTACTGACAAAACAAAAGTATTTATCATTGGACTTGACGGGGCCACATTTGACGTCATTCATCCTCTGATTGAAAAAGGGAAACTCCGTAATATTGCTAAATTAATGGAAAGCGGGAGTTGGGGCAGGCTTAAATCAACCATTCCACCAATAAGCCCTGCGGCGTGGACGTCTTTTGCAACCGGTAAGAATCCGGGGAAACATGGAATCTTCGACTTTATGATGCGTGAGTCGAATAGTTATAATATGAGATTTAACAATGCCAGTACCCGATGCAGTGAGACAATATGGAATTTGCTCAGTGAGGCTGGCAAAAAGGTAGGTGTTGTCAATGTAACGATGTCTTATCCGCCCGACAAAGTCAATGGGTTTATGATATCCGGCATGGATAGCCCTGGTGATAAAAGCCCCTTTTGTTATCCTTCAACTGTGTATGAGGAAATAAAAGAAAAATTTGGGGAATATATTTTTTGTGCGGACGGGGGACCACCGGAGAATTTCGCAAAAAATAGGGACAATTTCATTAATACGTCCTACAAAGAGATAGAGTATCGTCTAAATACTACAGAATATTTGATGCAGAAAAATCCATGGGATTTTTTCGTAACTGTTTTTCTAGCCGCTGATGGCATTTCTCACTATTTCTGGAAATACATGGATATCAATAATCCTGATTATGATCCTGAAGCCGCTGGCAAATATGGGAATGTAATATATGAGACTTATGAAAAACTTGATGATGCGGTTGGGAGGTTATTAAACTCTCTTGATGAGGAAAGCACTATCATTATTATGTCAGATCATGGTTCAGGTCCAATCCATAAAGTTTTTTTCATAAATAGATGGCTATGTAATAAAGGTTATTTAAGTTTTAGAGAAAAAAACGGACAGAGAAAGTTTTATAATGCTGGTACTTATATAAAGAAGGAATTGAAAAGGATACTTCCTGGGAAATTTACTGAAAAAAGAAGGGAATTGGCAAGATCTAAGCGTGAATCCAATACTTTTGATCCTCTGTCAAATATCAAATGGGAGGAGACAAAAGCCTTTTCTGAAGGAACATCCGGTGGACTTTGGATAAATGTAAGAGGAAGGGAGCCGGAAGGTGCTGTAAAACCGGGAAATGAATATGAACAAATCAGAAATAAACTTATTGTTGATCTAATGGAATTCAAAGATCTTGAGAGTGGGGATAGTGTAGTTCATAGGGTCAATAAAAGAGAAGACATTTTCCATGGGGATTATATTAGTAGGGCCGCGGATCTTTTGATTGATCTTAAAAATGGGTATGTTGCTGCTGGGAAACTGAATAGAGATTTGGTCAAAATAGAACCTAAAGAGGATTGCTTATATCCAACGAACAATTGGTCTGGCAATCATCGATTAGATGGTGTTCTGATAATGAAGGGCCCGCTTATCAAAAAGTTAGGAGAGATTCAAGGCACTGAAATCATAGATATTGCTCCAACAGTGCTTTATTTGATGGGATTACCAGTCCCAGAGGATATGGATGGAAAGATTTTGAAAGAAATAGTGGATGATGATCATTTGAGTAGCAATCCTATTATACTTGCGGATAATATAAGAGCTGATTACAGTAAAGATAGAATTTATTCTCAAGCAGACGAAAAAAAGATAGAAGAAAGGTTAAAAAACTTAGGGTATTTGGAATAAGGCTAAACTAGTGAAAATAACCCTTATATCCCCGTACCCAGACATTGCTTCTTTGGGCATAAGGATATTTTCTTCACTTTTGAAGAAGGAAGGGTTTAATACCCAAGTAATATTCCTGCCCAATATAGCTGCTGAAGAAAGTAAAGAGTCTCAATTTGTCTGTCAGTATGACCAAGCCGTAGTAGAGGAGTTAATCCAAATCTGTAGTGACTCACATCTTGTGGGCATTAGCTTGATGACCAATTATTTTGACGGAGCTGTGCAAATAACGAACTCTATCAAGGAAAATTTAAAAAAAATACCCGTAATTTGGGGAGGTATTCATCCCACCATTAGGCCAGAGGAATGTCTCAATTATGCCGATATAGTGTGCGTTGGAGAGGGAGAGTATGCTCTGTTGGAGTTGGCTCGGAAGGTGAGTGAGGGAGAAAGCTATCATGAGATAAGGAATCTCTGGTTAAAGAAAAACGGTAGCATAGTTAGGAACCCTCTTCGGCCATTATTTCAAGACCTGGATTCTCTTCCCTTCCCCGACTATGACCTTAAATCGCACTACATATTAGAAAAGGACAGGATACATTCTTTAGACGAATCACTACTTCAAAAAGCTCTGACCAGAAGTTCCATATCCAGATACATGAATATGGTAGCTTACCAAACCATATCCACCAGAGGGTGTCCTCACAAATGCACTTACTGCTGCAACAATACTCTGAAATATCTCTATGAAGGGCAGAGATTTGTAAGACGTAGAAGCGTGATAAATATTATTGATGAGTTGCTTCAAGTGAAAAAAAGATTTTCATTTATAGAGGCGTTCTGGTTTTCTGATGACTCTTTTTTTGCCACCAATGATGATGCGATAAAACGATTCAGCCAAATATATAAAGATAAGATAGGCCTACCATTTTTCTGCCTTGGTAGTCCCACGACAATCAATGAGAAAAAGGTGGAATATCTTGTTGATGCAGGCTTACACTGTATCCAGATGGGGATTCAAACCGGAAGTAGAAGAGTATATGAAGAAATCTACAATCGTCGGATGTCAAATCAGCAAGTGCTAAATTCCGCTCGAATAATCAATAAGCACAAAAGTCGGTTGTTACCTCCTCTATACGATTTCATACTGGATTGTGATTACGAAACTGAATCGGATATGCTTGCAACTTTAAGACTCATCTTAAAACTTCCACGACCTTATCGTCTTCAGCTTTTCTCACTTGTTCTCTATCCGGGAACAAAATTGTATAACAGGGCTAAAAAAGATGGGATCATCTATGATGATAAATGGCAGATATATCGAAAAAGGTATCATCTACGCCGACAGACTTATATAAATCTTGTTTTTTCACTGGCGAGGAATAACTTTCCCAAATTTATATTGAGATTGCTTATCAACGAAAGAATTGTGAAGTTCCTTAATAAAAAATCTCTGGATAAAATATATGGTATTATCTTTTGTTTCAGCGGGTTTCTTAAGAATTGTCTTCCTTGATCAGTTTTGCAAATGATATCAAAAAATTCATATTTTGGTATCCCCTGAGACGGCTTCTGCCCCTTTTCCCACTAAAGGTAGCCTATCTTATGGGAAATATCGGTGGAAATCTATATTCAAGATTTTCTAGAGTCCTGTATAAAGCGATGCATGACGAACTTTCACTGATCTTTAACGGCAGATATTCTAATGAACAGAAGAAATTCATTATCAAACGTACTTTTAATATAATAGTTAAGAATCAGTTGGAGGTACTACTATTCCGGAGTTTAACGAAAGAAAAAGCTAACTCTATGATTACCGTCGAGGGATTGGAAAAAATAGACTATGCTCGATCAATGGAGAAGGGCATCATTTTACTTATTGCACACTTTGGCGCCAATAAATTAGTTATGCCGGCCCTGGGATACAGAGATTTTGAGATTAATCAGGTTGGCGGCAAACCCACCGAATGGATCAGAATAATGGGTGATGAACTTTCTTCTCTTTCAAAAAGAGTATTTGAACTAGAGCTTGAGAATGAGCAATGCTTGCCTGCCAATTTTATCTATGTGTTTGAATCAATGAAGCCAGTCTTTAGGTGTTTGAAAAATAATGAGGTTGTGTGTATGGCCATTGATGGAGGTGGAGGAACTAAAAAGGAGAAAATTAGATTTTTAGGAAGAGACGCTATGATCTCTGCTGGGCCGTTCAGAATTGCCCAAAAGACAGGCGCGACTATTTTGCCCGCATTCGTTGTGAGACAACAGGATGACTCTCACAGGTTAGTCATTGAAGACCCAATTTGGGCAGAAGAAAATCTTACAGAAGAGGAAGTAAATATCACTAATTTGCAGAGATTTGTAAATACACTTGAAGAATATGTAGAACGATATCCGTGTCATTATGCATTTAGATTGGCAAGGGCAAGGATGACTTACCGAAAAGATCCGATTCCACTTTTTACGGATTACGAAAGGAAGACTCTGGTATGAAACTCACTCTAATGACGCCAACCCCTTCAGATATCTGTTCTTTCGGCGTTAGAAGCCTCTCATCATATATAAAAAGCAAAGGGCATTCGGTCAGAAATATCTTCCTTCCAACAAGTTTGAGAGGCCGGAAAGCCGATAGAGAATTCATTTTTACTTATGACGACAATATTATTGAAGATGTGATTGCCTTGGCAAAAGACTCTGACGCGATCGGTATCTCTTTTATGACTAATTATTTTGATGCGGCTATTCAGATTACCAAAAGAATCAAAAAACGTTTGGATATACCTATAATCTGGGGTGGGGCTCACCCGACCGTAAAGCCTGATGATTGCCTCAATTATGTTGATATGATTTGTATCGGAGAAGGTGAAGAGGCAATGGTTGAATTAATGAAGAAAATGTCAGAAGGGGAACCATATCATGAAACTCTAAATTTCTGGTTTCAGAAAAATGGAAACATAATCAAGAACAAGATTCGACCTTTAATTCAGGATCTTGACTCTTTACCATTTTTTGATTTTGATTTAAAAGATCAATATGTAATAGATATCAGAAAAAATAAAATAGTAGAGATGGATTCTGAGTTGTTTAAGTTTATTCTTCCCCGAGAGCCTCATCTTAATAACACAACGCATATCTCCTTTAAAACCTATACTTCTCGTGGCTGTCCACACAAATGTGCATTTTGTATAAATGATTACCTCCGGAAAATCAATTCAGGCCAAAGATATCTTAGGATGAAAAGTGTTGACAATGTGATAGCAGAATTAGTTCAGATTAAGGACAAATTTCCTTTTATAGAAACATTTATTTTCTTTGATGATACATTCATTGCCAGAAACACTGATGAAATAGCAGTATTTAGTAATGCCTATAAGAAAAAAATCGGGCTACCTTTTCACATTCAAGTTAGCCCAACTACTATATCCATGCAAAAGATGGAATATCTCATCGAGGCAGGATTAGTATTCGTTGAAATGGGTATTCAAACAGGAAGTAAAGGCACAAAAAGGCTTTATCAGCGGACTACGTCAAATGATCGCATAATCCAAGCGGCAAATCTTATTCATAGCTTTCAATCAAATATGTTGCCGCCTTGCTACCATGTAATTCTTGATAACCCATGGGAAAAGGCTGAAGATGTAATAGATACTCTGAATACAATAATGAAACTACCAAGGCCATTTTGGTTAAAACGAGCTTCTTTAGTTTTTTTTCCAGGCACGAAATTGTATGAGATGGCCAAGGAAAAAAATCTCATTAAGGATGAGATGAAAGAGATATATAGGAAGAATTTGATCGTTCCATCCAAATCTTATATCAACTTTCTAATGTATCTTGCCGGTCAGGATAATTTTCCTCGATTTATTCTGAGGTTTATGTCGCGGAAAAGGTTGGTAACATTGCTAAATAAAGAGTCTTATGGAAAAATAGTTGGCCTTTTGCAAACGTTATTTGAAACATGGAATATTTTCAATAAAGGTTTCAAGTCACTGTTTAAAGGTGATTTTCGCAGAATTTCCGGTTATCTGAAAAGGCGATTTCAACCAATGAAATAAAGAAAATCAATAAATGCGTGTTTTACTTGTTCAATCACTAACTGAAAATGACCATGCCCCTATATTTCCTTTAGGGCTGTGCTATGTCGCTTCAGATTTAACAGATGACGTTCATATATTTGATATGAACATAACGAATGAGCCTTATGAAGATTTGGTGCGAGAGTTAACTATTATTCGACCGAGTCTTGTAGGTGTTTCATTGAGAAATATAAAGGTAGCTAATCCAGGAACCCATCATTCCTCTTTTGCAAACCATGAAAAAACAATAAAGATTATCAAAAAGATTGTGCCAAAAGCTACAATTGTTGTGGGTGGTCCTGCCTTTTCACTATATGCAGAAGAGGTAATGAAAAAGCTGAAGGAAATTGACTATGGCATCTTTGGCGAAGGAGAACAGTCATTTCCTGAACTTATAAATAATCTAAAACAGCCTGAATCCGTTAGGGGAGTATATTACAGGAGGGATGGCAAGGTCTTTTTTACTGGCTTCAGGGATTGGATTCCATCTGGCGGAAAAAGCCTTCCAAGAAGGGACTTGCTGGACATTGGAAAATATGCTGATACCCCTTATTCTATAGGGGTGCAGACAAAGCGTGGGTGTGTTTTGAAATGCATTCATTGTTCAGACAGGTATCTTTTAGGTGAAGAAATTCGACTAAGAAAGCCTTCGGAAGTAGTGAATGAAATAGAGCACCTTGTAAAAGAGAACAAGGTCAGGACATTTTCTTTTGTTGACCAGGTATTTAATATACCGATAAACCATTCTATGAAAATCTGTGAGGAGATAATAAGAAGGGATCTATCGGTTAAGTGGACAGCTTGGCTCAATGAAAAATATATTAATGAAGATTTCTTGAAAATTGCAAAGAAGGCAGGTTGCACCTATCTAAGTTTTTCTCCCGATTCAGCATCAACCAGCGTTATTAAAAAACTACGGAAAAATTTTACTGCCCGAGAACTTTCCCGCACATATGAACTCGCAAGAAAATATGGCATGAAGGTTGAATACAGCTTTATGATTAATGCGCCGGGAGAGACTATTTTTACCCTCTTTCAGACATTGCTTTTTATAGTTAGAGCCAGATTTACCCTTAGAAATGATTTTATGCTTCATAATTTGCTGATGACCACCCCAATCCGTATTTATCCCCACACGGAGATAAAAGAAATTGCCATCAGGGAAGGCTTGGTAGACAGAAAGCCTGATTTGATCGAATCTGTCTTTTATAATCCCGCACCTCTTAAATATATCGTCAGTATCATTGCATGGTGTTCCCGCATGATTTGGGGAGTAAAGAAGAGATGGGGGAAAAGGAAGGCGGGTTAAACAATTGGTCATTCCAGAGGGATTATTAAAGGACTTAGCCAGGTTGTTTATTTGGTTTCCGCTTCGATGGGTCATAGTGGCGGCTCCTCCAGGGTTGGATTTGGCCTTAATCAGGCATTTAGGAAGGCAATATTATTACTTTAGCAGGGCTAAGGTTTTGGAACTAAAACGAAATATTTCGGATGTGGCCGGCTTGTTCACTGAACCACTTCCACTGGAACAGATCGTGATTAAAAATTTGGAAACACATTTTATGAACCAATATCTGGTATTTTTGTTCAATAAATTTAATAAAAGTAATATTCATAAATATCATTCTTTTGAGGGTTGGGATAATCTTGAAAATGCCCTTAAAAGTTGTCAAGGGTGCATTATTATCCATGGCCATTTTGGGCCTGCACAGCTCCCTCTTGTCCATTTACCCATTAAAAATCTTCCGGTTTTCCAGATCGGCTATCACCCCCAGGGAAATAAGTTGAGTCACATTGGCAAGACTGTTCAAAGGATAAAGATCAATATGGAAATGCATAGTGAAATTAATATTATTATGGCAGACTCCTTTTTACGCCCCATTTTTCGATTGTTAAAGAATAATGGCATTGTAATGATGACAGGCGACGGTGTTGGTGGAGGCAGATTCATTGGAAAGTATCGTCCGGTTTCTTTTCTATCAAAAAGAATAATTTTCCCTGAAGGCCCTGCTTCCCTTGCCAAAAGGACTGGTGCCATATTGTTGCCGGCATTTACCGTCCCAACAAATGGTAAAAGGTTCAAGACAGTTATAGAGCCGCCACTAAATTTACTTTCCAATGGATATATTGAGAAAGATATAGAAAAAAACACACAAGCATTCGCTGCCATTTTGGAACGATATGTAAAAATATATCCATACCATTGGCACTTTTGGGACGAATTTGAAAAAGGGAGGTTGATATCTTGAGGATAGTTTTGATGGCAACAACCCTTGCTATAGACACAATCGGAATACGAATATTATCCTCGGTTCTGAAAAAAGAGGGATACAACGTTGAATTACTTTTTATTCCGAACATGAAATATGAATTGGTAAGAAGAGGTTTTCATAGAGGCACATTTGTAGCAAAGTATGATGAGGTAGCCCTTGATCAGATCACTAATTTCTGCAAGGACGCTCATCTTATTGGTCTAAGTTTGATATCAAGAGATCTGGATGCTTCAATACAAGTGACAACCAGACTGAAACAAAGGATAAAAGCTCCTATAATCTGGGGAGGATTTCACCCCACTGTATGTCCAGAAGAATGCTTACAGTTTGCAGACATGGTTTGTATTGGTGAAGCCGAGAATGCCTTATTGGAATTAGTACAGTTAATGGATTCCGATAAGGATTATTCCAATGTGCCGGGCCTTTGGACAGAAGATACCAAAAAAAGGAATCCCGTGGGCAAGCTAATACAGGATCTCGATACGATCCCTTTCTCAGACTATGACTGCAATACGCATTATCTCCTCATGAGGAATGAAATCAAGCCTCTTAAAAGCGATCTCCTGGAAAAATATCTCATAGCTACCTACCCGAGTTTCAAGCGTATCCTCCCCGGCATGGAAAAGAGAATAGGACCTGGGATTGCGGACTATCATATAATTGGCACCAGGGGATGCCCTCATAACTGTACTTTTTGTGGAAGTCCCCAATTGAAAAAGATTTATTCAGGACATAAATTTCTCCGAAGGAGAAGTGTGGATAACATTATTGTTGAATTAAAGAGAATAAAGAAGCAGTTTGAATTTTTTACTGATGTCCATTTTTGTGATGATTGTTTTATGCTTGCTTCCGAAGACTATATCAAGGAATTCAGTGAAAAGTATAGGGAGGAGATCAAGTTGCCATTTTATTGTTTGACAAGTCCTGCCACAATCACTGATAAAAAGATGCAATATCTTGTTGAGGCAGGGCTTTCATTTCTTTCAGTTGGTATTCAGTCGGGAAGTGAAAGAACCCTTGAGATGTATAGAAGGCTTAACGTTAATAAAGGGATTGAAAAAACTTTGGAATTGATCAGCAAGTACAGGAATAAGGTTTTTCCGTATTATGATTTTCTTATTGATAATCCTTATGAGACTGATGAGGATTTGATGCAGACCATCGAACTTATTAAACGCATAAAGCGGCCTTATAAAATACGCATTTACTCACTTGTTCCCTTTCCAGGTACGGAGCTTTATAAGAGACAGAAAGAGGATAAACTTTTAGAAGGTGATATGAAAGAATCTTATCGTAAGGATTTTGCACAGCGTGGGGAAGAGAAAAGATACCTAAACCTCTTAATCGATCTTTCTAGATACCAGTTACCGAAATGTATTGTGGAATTTATAACCTGCAATTTTGTCGTAAAGGTTTCCCAAAAATCATTTATGAAGGGTGTTGTAAAATTGGTTTACAAGTTAATTGCATTTAAACAGTTTATTAGCGAAAAGCAGCGTTATAAAAATGGTGCTTTGATAAATTAATTCATGAAGTTATCAAATAGTGAAAAAGTGTTTGTTATTGGCCTTGATGGGGCTACGTTTTACTTAATAAAGCCCTGGGCCGATGAGGGCAGATTGCCTAACTTGGGTAAAATTATGGAGGAAGGCGCCTTTGGTGAGCTAAAGTCCACTATTCCAACCAATAGTGCGCCTGCATGGACATCTTTTGTGACAGGCACAAACCCGGGTAAACATGGAATCCTTCATTTTAAATCATTAGGATATCAAACAACTGAATATTTGATGAATAGAAAATCGAGGGGATGTAAGGCCATTTGGAACATATTGTCTGAGAAAGGGAAAAAGGTTGGAATTATTAATGTGCCGTTAACCTATCCTCCAGAAAAGGTTAATGGTTTCATGATCTCAGGGATGGATACGCCAGGCAGAAAAAGCACATTTACATTTCCAGAGGGATTATATCAGGAAATAAGAGATGCAGTGGGAGATTATCAAATAGAGGCTCAATTAGCTGATCTGGTAAGAATTAGAAATGACAGTGATCGTAAGAGATTTATTAAGGCGGTTATGAACACAGAGGAACTGAGGCTTATGGCTACCAGGTATCTTATGGAAAGATATGACTGGGATTTTCTCCTTGTCGTGCTTATGGCAGCCGATAGGATTCAGCATCGATTCTGGAAATTCATGGACCAGAAACATCCTCACTATAATTCAAAAGGAGCCAAGAAGTTTGGAAATGTAGTCCTTAATGTATATAAAAGATTGGATGAAATTGTAGGAGAGTTGTCTGAGATGCTTGATGATAGTACTACCCTTGTTGTAATGTCAGACCACGGATTTGGACCTGCACCAGTTAAATATATTGATTTGAATAACTGGCTTTCTTCAGAGGGCCTATTAACTTTCAAAGAAAAAAGTTACGGTGCTAAGAGTTTTATATTGAACAAATTACAATTGTATACACCTATTAGATTAAGACATTATCTTAGGGCCAAGTTTCGTTCTCAGGTTGATAAGATACAATTAGCGTCTCGACTTAATAATATCAATTGGTATTCAACAAAGGCCTATGCTGATCAACATGTTGAGATATTCAGTAGCATATGGGTTAATTTGAAAGGTCGTGAGCCTTATGGGATAGTGAAACCCGGGAACCAACACGAAGAGTTACTAAACCAAATTATAAGTTTACTGAAAGAATTAAAAGATCCTTCGAGTGGTCAAAAAATGGCAACGGAGGTATACAGAAGGGAAGATATATTCAAAGGGTCTTTGAGTATTATGGCACCGGACCTAATAGTTGAATGGAAAGATAGCGCATATCGAACTCAAAGCTCTTTCTTAGGAAATAAGTTAGAATCATATATAGGTACATTGGATAGCAAAGAGACATCCCGAACCATTTCCGGAGAACATAAAATGAACGGTATATTCCTTTTAAGTGGCAAGGGAATTAATAAAGGGAAGGAGATCCAAGGAGCTAATATAGTTGATCTCGCACCCACTATACTGTTTAAACTTGGCATTCCTATCCCAAGAGAAATGGATGGGAAGGTTTTAAAAGGAGCTTTTGAAAAAGCCTATTTGGAATCCAGAAAAATGGAATTCTCAGATGCTAAAATTATTTATGAGGATACGGATACTCACACATTTTCTTCAGGAGAGAATCAGAAGGTACAAGATAGATTACGAGCCTTAGGTTATTTGGAATAGATCACCTGCGTCTGGGCGGGATGATGTTTATAGAGTAATTTGCCCTCAGTAGTTTTTTTATTTCCGAAATATAGATCATATCATTCATGGAAGAGCTATGCTTGATACGAGAACATATTTGAATCGAGATGCGTTAATATCAGCCCTGCTGCTTGTATCAATGGTATGTGTCTATTTGTTATGGCCTAACAAATGTTTTCTGTTCGATTCCCTCGATTATGCCTATAGCGTCCGCGAGGGCCAAAATCTGTTTCATCCGCATCACCTTCTGTACAATGGATTAGGATATCTGTTATATAAAATCGTATCTGCTTGGGGCATCGGAATCTTTGATATCTTGATCTGGCTAAACTCCATGGTGGGGGGTCTTATCGTTTTTCTGAGTTATCGGATCCTTCGTAAGGCTGGAACAGCTCCTATCTTTTCTGTCCTGTGCAGTCTTTCAATCGGACTATGCGGAGAGTTCTGGAGAAATGCCGTTACAGTTGTGCCATGGCACCTCTCCCTCTTATTTTCAGCATTGACCTTTTATTTAGCAGCCTTCCATATCAGGGCAGGATGGAAAACGATATTACTCCTCTCCCTAACTACATCTCTTTCGTGCCTTTTTCATCAGACAGGGCTTTTTTTGATTATCTGTGTACTGCCGTTTTTTATTAAAGAACGTCTCATGCTAAGGTACGCTGTATACACTGGAACTTCCGGGTTGATATGCCTTTTGGTCTATTATCTTGCCGTTTGGAGCCAGGGGTCGATCGGACAATTTACCGACATTATTGATTGGACCCTTTTATCCACCAACAATATGGATATATACGGTTATCATGGCCTGCGTCATATGGTTCATTACATTCCCGTGGGAATAATCCGAATGTTTTTTCCATTGGATCTCTTCACTAAATTATTTATGGGAAAGGAACCGATCACTATCATGGTAATTGCTGCTCTGAGCATGGTATTCCTATATTTCATCGGACTAAGCTTACTAATATTAGGATTGCGTAATAACCTGAAAAGGCTTTCGACCTTCCGCTTGGCCCTTGTTTTGTGGATTCTTCCCTTGGCTGTACTAGCATCTCTGTGGGCTCCCAATGAGCAAAGCGAATGGTTTAAGATCACTGTGCCTCTGTTTCTGTTTATAGGCATCTATTCTGATTCTTTACGTAGGAACCTTGTGATTATGACAATCTGCCTATTAACCTTATTCCTGGTTAATTTTGTATATAACATTTATCCGAATTCGAAAGAAGAGAACTACGATGCATTAAAAGTTGCAAACACATTGCTAATGAATGGGGTGTCTAATAGTGATCTACTGCTCGGTAATTTTTGTCCAGAGGTTATCCCTTTTCTTAAACTGTATCATAATATTGACGTCAGTATTTTTACCTTGTCTATGCAAAAAAAACATAGTGGGGAAAAACATGCGGAGGCTATAGAGGCCATAATCAAAAGGATCGACAATAGGATCTTGGAGGGCAGCGTGTTTATCTCAGATGAAGAACGCTTTCCAAATCCCAATAAGCTTTTGTATATGTCTTACGGCCATTCTATAGATGATTTTTGGGCTTTATATGGAAAATACCAACTTGTTCCACTGAAACAGGGAATTGTAAACTTAAGACGTGGTGCGATAAATCTATATAGGTTGTCGCCAAACAGTAACGCTAAAACCAAATAGCTTATCGAAGGATCGTAGCATCACTCTACTGCACATAAAATTGACTGGCGGAACATGTTACCACCACCTGCCATAACGTGTAACAGGAGAGCTAAATATGAAGAAATTTAATTTGCTTGTGGTATTAGCGATTTGTGGATTTGTGATTTGGTACCCAATACCGAAAGATGCATTTACCGATCAGGATATTAAAAATCATGAAATGAAAGAGATAAAGATAATACCGCGAATAAAACAGATTGAAGTGCTTTTAGATGATGAAAAAGGAACTGTAAAAAATATTTTAGGAACTACGGACCCGCCAGTTTCACCAATTCCAAATAAAAAAAGGGTTCCTCCAGGGAGGAAATACCAAGATATTGGTATTAAGTATGTCAGATTTTGTTGGGAAACTGATCACTTTGAAGATTATGTAAGCCTGGATAGTATTTTCGTTGATAATAGCAAGGATGCGAATGATAAGGGAAATTACGATTTCACACTTATAGATAAGGCGATGGAGTCATGCTTGAGAAACGGAATCACTCCAATATTTATGCTTGGGTTAGATATTAATTGTTTCGAAGATAATTTCGGTAAAGGATATCCAAAACGGACTGTATCGGCAGATGGTTATGTGCCTGATGATTATGAAAAATGGGTAGATGTGGCAACAAATGTCATCAAGCATTTTAACGGGTTATTCGATGTGCCAAAACAGGCAAGAAAATATTCGGCAGGAGATGTTGTATATTTCAGTCTATGGGACGAGCCTACAGATTATCATCCAGAAAGAGAGGGGCCCCCCTGGATGCTTCCCATGTGGACAGGTGATTTTTCTCAATTTTGGAAGTTGTATGAGAGACTTGTGAAAAAGATTGAAACAGATCCTGAATTGTCAAGCATTAAGGATATAATAAAGATTGGCGGTCCATCCTCGGAATATGGCAAAGGGCCTGAATTTAGATTTGCTAATAAAGCGATTGAGTCAAAGACCAGACTGGATTTTATTAATCAAGATTACTACATAGATTCATTTTGGCGTTTCTTATACGATCCAATAGCAAGGGGTGGATCAAGAGGATGGAACAGTCAATATAATAGGATAAAAAGTTCTGACAAAAGGTACAATGAATTGGAATGGCACTTGGGTGTGTTTAATTTTTGGACTATTTTATCGCCCTTTCAGGGATATCGCAAGCCAGACAGGGCATTTCCGTATCTGGATGTTAATTATGAGACCCATTACGGAGCCGCGTTATTGTCGTCATGTTTAATATATTCAGAAGGATCAAGTCTTAGATCATTTATCTGGCATGGTGCACAAGGGGATTACGCGGAAACACCAGCCATTCCTTTGGCATTCGGCAATCTTTTCAATGGTAAAGCTAAGCTCATGTATCCTGGGTTAGCCTACAAGATGTTTTCAAGAGTCTTATATTTTAATGATGAACCAGCAATAAAAGTCACTTCTAAAGGAGAAGAGGTCAATATTAGTGGAGAAATAAGAGAACTTGGTGAAGGACAATTAATTGGATATAGTAACCAGGATGTAGTCCAAGTTCTATCAGTAAAATCAAAAAACAAAAAGAAAATAAGAGTTCTGATTGCAAAATGGAATATTGACCCAGAGAAAAACATTTTTAATAGGTACAAGATAAAAATCAGGGACACATTAGAAGGAAAATATGGGTATAAGATTTTTGTTGTTGATAAAAATCACACATTCCCAGACAGATGTGAGGAGTGCCCTACCTGGGATCTTAGTGCGGTAGATATAAGCAAGTTGCAGGATAAAATTCGGAACATAGTATTCAAATATAAGACGGAGAAAGGTGCATGTAACAAGTTAATGTCAATTTATTGCCCTAAGAATGACCAATCCATCAGAAAAGAGGATGGATTAGGTATAGTAGAAGAGGGAACTATAGTCAGTAAGAATAAAGAGATTAGTCTTCAAGTTGCAGGCGTGGGTAGTTCGGCTGTACATCTCATTAAGTTGAGTAAGATATAGTCCTTCTATGTAGAGAGAGTATACTATCCAACAGATATATATCTTTAGTAAACAAGAAAAGTAATATTATGAAGCAAGATCTAAATCTGCATGTAAATAGCAAAGTAATATTTTTAGCCCTTTTATTTTTTATTGAAATCATTATTGGCACCTTCTCAAGCATAAGCCCAAAATATTCTGCGCTCGCTGTAGGGGCCCTTATTATTATTGTTGCTGTAGTAATTGTACTTGAACCAAAAGCAACTTTGGCCCTTATTTTCTTTATACACCCTCTAAGTCTATTTGGAGTCAATATTGGAGTTGCAATAAATATTCATCTGATTCATATTTTTGTTCCATGTTTGATTATAGGTTTGTTTTTGAGAGCAGTTGTCAAGAAGGAGATCGATTTTCAAAGAAGCCCACTCGATATCCCAATAATAATGTTTCTAATCTTGGCAACGATCAGTATTGCCTGGTCACCTGAAATAACTGAGTATTTCGTCTCGTTGATACAGCTTATATTTGCTATTTGTTTATATTTTCTTGTTGTAAATCTAATTAGATCTCGTGATGCTCTGTATATGTGCTTATGGGCATTTTTTATTGTGATAGTTATTCTGATAGGTTTTGAATTTGTTCAGGTATTAGGCTGGAAATCAATCGGCTCGTATATGGAAATGGGATATTATTCAAGGTTAGGTTCGCTATCAAATTCGGCAGCATCATTAGCTGTAGACATCGTGGTAGGATTCTGGTTAACATTAGCATTAGCTGTATTAGAAAAGACTAGATTTAAAAGAAACCTCCTTTATTTTGGCAGTTCTTTTATGATTGTTGCATTATTTTTTACGAAGATTAAAGCTGGTTATGTGGCCTTTGGAGTTTCTTCGGTAACCTACCTTTTATCAAAATTTCAAGTGAGTAAATTGCTCCCTTATATGATTATAGGCGGCTTATTGATAGCTTTCTCTACCATCATACCTTTCTCAAAAAGTCCTATCCAATCAACTATTTGGGCAGCATTTGATCCAAAAGATTTGTCAATGGTGTTTCGATATCTTATTTGGGGAACGTCCTATTACATGATCAAAGATAATTTGTTCTTTGGAGTAGGAATGGGAGGGTTTCCCTCCTCATTCTCCAAATATAATACAACACCTTTGACAACAAAGCATATTTTCGAAGGTGGTTTAGCTCGTACCCATAATCTATATCTTGATTTCCTGACAGAGCTTGGTATTGTAGGATTTTTATTATTTTTAGTGATAGTGGGCCTTGCAATGAAAAAGCTTATACTGACATTCTCTCAGGTCAAGGGAACGCCTGATGGTAAATTGATAATATGTATGATAATGCTTATTATTAGCCTTTTAATACACGGAATGGCTGGAAGTGAGAAAAACGAATATGTGCTGTGGATGATATTTGGATTGACTATGGCGGTGTGTTCAATCACAGAAAAAGACTATCAAAAAGATGGTAAAACAACCGTAATTTCATGAAATTTATCAGCATGATATAGAATCGTGGAATCAAAAAGGAGCAGTGTTTGACCCGGTCGATTTTAGCGTACTAAGGGGGCTTGGGTATGTTGAGTACATCAAGCCAGAGCAACCATATGTATCAACGACCTTTTAGGTTTTTAATAGATCTAATGCGGTTGTTTCTTTGGGGGGTGGCAAGAAGGGGGTTGCTTGCCCTTGGGGTCTGCTTTATCCCAGTTTTTGAGGATTTGATATTTTTTGTTGTATACAGGTTTCAGCGGCATAAACGTCGCATCATTATAAATGAGCTTCTTAAGTCCTACGGGACGGTATGGGACAAGAAGAAGGCTTCAGAGGTGGCCCGCAAGGGTCTAAGAGTCCAGTTTGGGTTTCAGTTAAGGAGCCTATATATAACAAAGATTACCCCGACAACTGTTGAAAGGTATGTGCCAGCCGAGGGGCTTCACCACATAGACCATGCCCTCGAACTTGGTAAGGGTACTATTGTGCTTAACCCTCACTTCGGCCCATATCTTTTAATAATGGCTGCCCTTGGCCATAGGAGATACAAGGTCAATCAAGTGGCCCTGCATGGTGCCCCGCTCGGAGGCTGGTCGTCAAGGCTTGATCAGAAGGTCTACAATATTAAGCTTGCAAATGTTCAGGGGAAATTGCCTGCCCGATTTATAGAAGTTGCAAAGAAAGCCAATACCAGGAAGGCCTTTAGGGCCTTAAAGGACAACCAGGTAGTGCTGTTTCCCTCTACCGGAAGAGCAGGCCTCGAATGGGCAGAAGTAAAGTTTATGAACCGCAATGCTTTACTTAATACCGGAGCCATGAAGATGGCTAGAATGACCGGATCTGTTTTGATACCTGCCTTTGTTCTGGCTGAAAAACTGTTTGCGAAGCTGGTGATTGAAAAGCCGATAGAGACCAGGGAGAGGGATCTTCAGGACATCATGCAGGAGTATGCTAACCTTGTAAGCAGTTACATTGAGAAGTATCCTGACCATTTCTGTGAATATTTGTACAAGATGGCTATTTTTGCTTATAGGACTAGCCATCCACTTTTTGTGAATTAACCGACGGCCGTCGGAAAGGGCCATACCTTGTCTTGAGGAGATGTACGTCTCGTATCGGTATCGAGATCGTGGTTGGCTGCCATAGGGGTTGCGCTTGCACAAATGATAACCGTGTTCAGGTATTGGTTCTTGAATCTAAGACGTGCGTTGTCTTCCTGTGAAATTTTGACCCGTTAACCTAATACGACGTAATTCTACGTACGAACACAACTGATTGAAGGCATAGTCTGCTATTTAGCGTGAGACACACTATGAAGGTGTTGTTGATACAGTCAAACTTGGAAAAAACCAGGCCAGTCATTGTTCCTATTGGGTTATGCTATATTGCAACAGTGCTCAAGAATAAGGGTATAGATGTTGACATTTACGATCCGAATCTGTCCGAAAAGGATATATTTGAAGAAATTGATGATGTTCTGAGCTTGAAGAATTATGATTTTATTGGAGTGTCTGTCAGAAATATTGACAACAACGAAATGCGAGATCCACGGTATTACTATGCTGAACTGAGAAAGCTTCTCGATAAAATCCACGAACATTTGCCGGATGCAAAGATCATGATAGGAGGCACTGGATTTTCAATATTTGCAGAGATAATAATGAAAAGGCATCCATTGCTGGATTATGGTGTTTATCTGGAAGGCATGGAAACGATTGATGATCTATTTGATAATTTAGATCATCCGGAGAAAGTCAAAGGACTTTATTATCGCAAAGATGGCAAAATTGTATTTACAGGTCATAGAGAGTATCAAGACCTCGATAACCTACCGTCAGATCCCTGGCAGCAGGTTGAAATGGAGGATTATTCAAAATATCCTTTTCCGGTTGGCATTATTTCCAAAATGGGATGCGTGTTTGAGTGCTCCCATTGTGTCTATCCGCAATTAAGCGGCCGTCATTTTTCAGTTCGCTCTCCAAAACTGATTGTTGACGATGTTGAGTTGCTGGTGAGTAAGTATGGGATTCGGCAGATTCATTTTATTGCCTCGATATTTAATTATCCAGTGAAACACGCCATTGAGGTGTGTAGGGAGATAATTAAGCGTGGGATAAAGATTGAATGGGGTTCTTACTTTTTGGGCAAATATTTCACTGAAGAATTTATGAAAATAGGGATTGAGTCAGGATGCAGCAACTTTACCTTTTCTCCTGACGGTATAGATGATGCCACTATGTGTGCACTTGGCAAAGTAAACAGAGAAGAAGATCTGCACCGGGTAGTCAAAATGATAGTGAGATGCGATGGAGCCCGAGCGACATTTAGTTTTTTCCTGAATCCTCCAAAGCAGAGTTTTTCAGGTTTTTTAAAATTGCTCAAGTTTTACATAAATACAAGACTTCTTCATCCTCGAAAATTTCGCTCGGTTAGTTTATGGTACCCAAGAGTTTATCCCAAAACGCCTCTCCACGATTATGTTACAAAAACCGGAGGCTTTCTGCGATCGGTCGAGGAATTGCTTCCTGAAGACAGTGAAGGCTTTCGCAGAGTTTTCTGGGTAAATTCAGAAAACCGGTATCTCAATTTCTTGTACAATTTTGTTGTTGTGCGGGGAATAATCAAGAGGTATATCAGAAAGATGCGTATGAAGTATCTTTAGAGTAAGGCTTCCCTGTTTCTCAAACTAAGCAATAAGCAAAACGATCCGAGAGAGTTTCTTTTTCACATTAATTTTTTTTAAATTAATTATTCAGGATTTTTTCTCGAAATTGCACCTTGAAAAATCTCGTTTTGTGTTTTGGCAATTGGGAGTTCCTCAAGAATACTGGAAAAAATTGTTATAAAGTTCTTAAATCTACTATATATTTTAAACCATTCATTAAGCAATTATAATAGATTAAAAACGATATGATTGAATACATAAAATATAATGATAAAATTATTTCAATAATTATTCGTAATTCATTTTCAAAGGCGGGTATTGAATTCTTCACACCTAAGAGCTTCTCCCAACAGCTCGCATATATGAAACATAAGAAAGGACATACAATTCAGCCCCATATTCATAAATTTATACAAAGAGAGGTAGTATTAACACAAGAAGTACTTTTAATTAGAAAAGGGAAGGTTCAAGTGGATTTTTTTAATGATGACAAAAGATATATTGAAAGCAGTATATTAAATTCAGGAGATGTTATTTTACTTGCTCACGGTGGTCATGGGTTTTCTATGATAGAAGAAAGTGAAATAATTGAAGTAAAACAGGGCCCATATTCAATGGAAAACGATAAAGTTAGATTTGAAGGCATAAAGATCAAGCGGATTAACATTAAAAAAAGCTGAGATGAATAAATTTATACCAGTAAATACTCCATTAACTAATGGAAAAGAAAAAGAATATTTAATTGAAGCTATTGATACGGGATGGATATCATCTGAAGGCCCATTTGTCCAGGAATTCGAAAAAAAGTTCGCTGAAAAGGTGGGTAGGAAATTTGCAGTTGCTGTAACAAGTGGTTCTGCTGCATTAGAAGTTGCCATTTCTGCTCTTGGGATAGCTGCAGGTGATGAAATTATTTTACCAACGTTCACTATTATATCATGTGCTGCCCCAATTGTACGTATTGGTGCTTATCCGATTGTTGTAGATGCAGACCCATTAACATGGAATATGGATATTAATCAAATAAAGGATAAAATAACATCCCGAACCAAAGCTATAATGGTTGTGCATATTTATGGGTTGCCCGTTGATATGGATCCAGTTATAAGGTTAGCAAAAAAAAATGGTTTGAAAATAATTGAAGACTCAGCAGAAGCACTGGGGCTATGTTATAAAGGAAGAGCTTGTGGTAGTTTCGGTGATGTGAGCACTTTCAGTTTCTATCCAAATAAATTGGTAACAACTGGAGAAGGAGGAATGATTGCAACGAACGATGAAAATATTGCTAAACAATGTCATTCTCTACGCAACCTTTGTTTCCAAACTGAAAAGCGATTTATTCATGAGGAGCTTGGTTGGAACTTTAGGATGACAAACATCCAGGCTGCACTTGGTTTAGCACAACTTGAGCGGTTTGAAGAGTTTATTAACAAAAAGAGACATATGGGTAAAACATATACAGAACGACTACAAAAAATTGATGGTATTCAACTGCCACTTGAAAAAACGGATTATGCCGAGAATATTTACTGGGTTTATGGACTAGTACTTGAAGACGATATGAGATGTAATTCAGAAGAAATAATGAAAAAACTTAAGGAGAAAAATATCGGTTCAAGGCCATTTTTCTGGCCTTTGCATGAACAACCAATTTTTCTGAAGTTGGGGATTTTCCGTGATGTTGTTTGCCCTGTTGCAGAAGGATTAGCAAGAAGAGGCTTTTATATCCCGAGCGGATTAGGTTTGAAAGAAGAGGAAATAGATAGAGTATCCGATGCAATAGGGAATATATTGCAGGCATATTAATCTTTCCCTTTTAATAAAAAGGATTGAAAATATTGCATAATCTTGAAGAAGAGACAAAAGTTAGTGTCATATTACCAACATATAATGAAAGGGGTAATATCCTTCCTTTGATTATTGGTATAAAAAATCAACTGAAAGGTGAAAAATATGAAATCATTGTTGTTGATGATAATTCACCTGATGGAACATGGAAGGTGGTAGAAGAATTAGAAAAGAAAGAAAAGTCTATCCATCTCATAAGGCGTCAATGGGAAACAGGTTTGACTTCCGCAATTAGTGAAGGGGTAAATTCATCTAATGGTAATATTATTATTTGGATGGATACAGATTTATCTATGCCACCAGAAGAAATGCCTGGCTTATTAGAGAAAATTAGGAATGGATATGATATTGCAGTTGCATCAAGATATGTTCCGGGAGGTGGTATGGTAATTATAGAAAAAAGTCAAGACTCATTACTGGCTGCAACTTTAAGTTTCGCGATGAATTATACCATTCAAAGATTACTTGATTCTTCTTTTAAAGATTATACTAGTGGATTTGTTGCAGTTCGGAAAGAAGTTTTAGATAATATAAAACTTAGGGGTGACTATGGAGAGTACTTTATTGATTTTATTTATCGGGCAATTAAAAATGGATATAAAATAATCGAGGTTCCATATATATCTAAAGCAAGAGTATATGGGGTTTCAAAGACAGGTACAAATTTATGTGAATATATAAAGAAAGGAATCAAATATATATGGACGACATTGAGGTTAAGAGTAACTAAGATAAGATAATTTATAATCCTTAAAATGTGAATAGTACATGATTTCAATTCGAATATGCATCATCCATCCTATTCTATAACAAATTACCTGGAAATATACGAAGAATGCTTCTATTACATTAATAAAAATGAAACAAATATTAAGGCATAATCGCATTGCATATGGAGAATATAGGCATGATAAAAGTGTTATTAATCAATCCCCCTTTTGAAGATGAATTAGAAGCAGTTGGGGGTACGAAAAGTATGAAAAAGGTGTTAAATATTGTCCCTCCATTGGGTATCGCCTATATCGGATCTGTTTTAGAAAGTAAAGGAATAAATGTAAAAATTATTGATTGTGCTGTAGGAGTTTCATTTAAAAATCTTTATAATGAAATATTGATAACATCTCCCAATATTATTGGAATTACTTCAACTACTCCATCTTTTGAAAGTGCAAAAAGAGTAGCAAATTTTGTTAAGGATAAAATTCCATCAACAAAAATATTAATTGGCGGTGTTCATGTAACAGCATTGCCTAAAGAGACAATTCAATCAGGTTGTTTTGATATAGGAATAATAGGTGAGGGAGAGCTTACCACTGGTCAACTATTTGAAAAGTATAATAATGGTGAATTTAAGAATTTAGATGGAATACGGGGGATTATTTATAAAAAAAACGGAAGAATTATTCAGAATCAGGATCAGGCTTTAATTAATGATTTGGATTCAATTCCTTTACCAGCAAGACATTTAATGCCTCACCCAAAAAATTATCATCCCACTCCTGCGTCATATCGTAAACTGCCATACGCTACTATTATGACTAGCCGAGGGTGTCCATCGCGGTGTACATTTTGTGACAGATCAGTATTCGGCGACCGTCTGAGGTTTCGAAGTGTTTCCAACATATTCAAAGAAATTGAGGATGTTGAAAAAAGATACAGAGTAAAAGAGATAAGGTTTTTTGATGATACATTTACTTTAAAAAAGGATAGAGTGTATGAAATTTGTCATGAATTTAAAAAAAGAAATCTAAACATTGCCTGGACTTGTTTAACAAAGGTCTCAAGAGTTGATGCAGATCTTCTTAAAAAGATGAAGAGTGCTGGATGCTGGCAGGTGTTATATGGTTTTGAATCAGGTGATGATCAGATGTTAAAACTTTTAAAGAAAGGAAATACAGTTGAAATGAATAAAAGGGCAGTTAGATTAACTAAAGAGGCAGGACTTGAAGTAAGGGGTGATTTTATTGTTGGCACGCCGGGCGAGACGTGGGAAAGTCTTGAAAAAACAGTAACGTTTGCAATTGATATGAAACTGGATTATGCACATTTTAATAAATTTATTCCTTTCCCCGGAACAGAACTATATAAGAACCTTATAAAAGATGGGTATTCTTTTGATTTTTCAAAAAGTTCAATACTTGATCATAAACAAATATTTTATGTTCCAAATTCGATGAATAGAGAAAAATTCTCCGAATTTTTAGATAAAGCTAACAAGCGATTTTATTTAAGACTTGGTTACATAATTAAGCGATTATTATCAATAAGAAGTTTTCAACAACTTAAGGGCCAAATTTTAGGATTTTTTGCAATTAAAGAATTGTAAAATAAAGAGAGTAGTTAAATATTTCAAACAAATAACCCATTTACCTTATCTTTTTTGCGTGAGAAATAGGTATTAGGAGTAAGATTTTTATGAAAAAAATAGCGATATTGATTCTATTTATGATTTTTGTCCTCAGCTTGATCATCAATTGCGGTTGTGATACAGAAATACCGCAAGACAAGAATCCAATAAGAATTGAAGAAAATGTTATTGAAGAGGGAAGTGCTGTAATTACACCAAATGAAATAATAGCAGGAAAGTTAAAGGCATTTACGATAAAATACACTGTAGGACGCAGTGGTATTTCCGAAGGCGGCTCACTTTGGATAGATGATCCTAACTTCAACGGGATGGGGTGGAGCATTTTTCAGAGTTTTCAGGTAAGGCAACCTAAAGAATCAGGTTATGTTAGTGCTGAAGTGATTGGCCCAAACAAGGCAACTTTGGTATTGGTTCGTATATCTCCTCCATCTACTCAAATGAGACATTATGTTCTATGTCGAGTAAAAGATGCACCACTAATGGCAGGAGACAAAATAGCCGTTGTTTATGGCGATGTATCGCATCAGAATTCTGAGACAGCCAAGACACCGAATAAGGCATACAGAGCCTACAAGAATGCCACCTTTAGGATCTATGTGGATTCCAAAGGCAATGGTGTTTTTCATCCTATCAAAGCGTCTCCCAGTATAAATATCAGATCTTCCAAACCGTCCAAAATAGTCATAACAGGCCCGTCATTTGTAAAGAAGAATCAATCTTTTGAGACAACAGTCAGAATACTGGATCAATATGGTAATCCTGCTGAGGATTATTCAGGTACTGTTTCATTTAAATCTACAGATCCTGATGCCATTTTACCTGAACCATATACTTTTGATCTCACCGATAAAGGAGTGCATGTCTTTCACCAGAATATTCTAAACACTAAGGGCATTCACTATATAACTGTAAAAGATTTGGCTTACAATTTTGAGGATGAGAGTAATCCTATTTCCGATCTTGAGGCTACACCAGAATATAATCTATACTGGGGCGATCTTCAAGGCCATCACGGGCACATTTTTTATGAGTCGGGTAAACTCAATAGCCAATATTACAATTATGCCAGAGATGTGTCAGATTTGGATTTTACATGCGAGACTGCTAAAAGTAGTTCCTATTGGAATGTGGCAGATACTTGGGCTCAACTTTCAAAATGCTGCCACTCATATAACAATCCCGGAGAATTTGTGACCTTTCTCGGTTTTGAATGGATGGGCAAAAAGGGACAAGGCCATCACTGTGTATATTATCTGGAGGATTATCAGCCTTATTATAGTCCTGATAAAGAATCAAGTGACACATTAATCGAATTGTGGGGTTTGCTTTCAGATAAAAATGCCATAACCATACCGCATGCCACCATTTATACTGGTTTCAACTGGAATGATCATAATGATAAATTAAGACCTCTTGTTGAGATCTACTCCGAATGGGGGAGCAGTGAAGAAAATAGAACACTGTCTATCCAAGAAAGTTATAGTCTAAGGGAATATTTCAAAATGCTCGCCAATAAAGTGCTATATCTTGGCAAATTTGGTTCAGTACGACAAGGCTTGTCTAAAGGAAACAAGATGGGCTTCATTGCCTGCAGCGATACGCATTTAGGTCTGCCGGGTGGAATCCTAAAAGGAAGGCATAGTGTTGGTGGGCTGACTGCCGTGTATTCAAAAAGTCTAAGCCGATCAAATATTTGGGAAAGCTTGATAAATAGACGAACCTACGGAACAACTGGGGCAAGAATATTGCTTAATTTTGAGATAAATGGGCATATGATGGGAGAAGAATTTGAAACGGTTTCATATCCAACTGTTAAATTGAATGCAGCTGGGACCCATGATATAAAAAAAATAGATATAGTTAAGTGTAACTACAATGCCAGTAAAAGAAGCTTTATATGCTATTCAAAACGTTCAGATAGAAGAATAATCAATCTTTCCTGGACAGACACAAACTTTACCCAGGACTGTTTCTATTATGCGAGAGTCACGCAGCATGATGGAAATATGGCGTGGTCAAGTCCAATCTGGGTAAATCATCATTAACGATAATGGCTTGCCTCATTTTTCATCCTTAACTTTTAAGTGAACTACCCCGCCGCAAGCGGGCGGGGTATTAAAAAACTTAATAAATACCAGTAAAATATCGGTTCAAGACTATATATAGGATGGTAAAAGACAATCTTAATCCATCCACAAGGAGGGATCCATTAAATCGGACACGAGAAAGTATTACACGTTTGTTGTCGGACTTATAATAAGTTTCCTCTGTATTTATTGGCTCTACAATAGGTTTAACCTCGGGAAGATTCTGGATACTCTGAGATCAATAAATACAGTCTGTCTTATTTGGGCCGTGGTTTTTCAACTAATATGTTTAGGCGTTAAGGGCATTAGATGGGGTATTCTTTTAATGCCCTTTAAGAGATGTAAAGCCATGCTTATGATAAAAATTGCGTTGATTGGTCTTATGCTAAATAATATTTTACCCGGAAAAATAGGTGAACTTGGCAGGGCCTATATACTTGGTAATAGAGAGAATATAAGCAAAAGTCTTGTGCTCTCAACCATTATTACTGAGAAAATTATAGATGTTTTTATGGTTCTTCTTCTGCTAATAGTTATTTCTCTCATAACACCTCTATCCCATTTGGCACAACGCATTATAATGTATAGTAGTTTCGTTGTTTTTGGCATTTTTCCCTTGCTGTTTTTGGTAAAAGCAAAATTCTCCAAATTGAGCTTTCTTCTCGAAGCAGCAGTCCAAAGGCGTTTCAAAAGGAGAGGCGAGGCTTTTATTAATGTAATTAAAAACTTTTTTTTGGGATTCCAGTTATCAACTTATAAGGGGGTTGCACTGAGAATTATTTGCTTTTCCATTTTGTACTGGGGTATCATTTGTTTATCAACCCAGTTTATTATTTTGGCTTTCCAGCTTCCTGTCCCTTTTTATGTATCAATTGTTGTTGTGGGCATAACAAGTTTTGGCATGACAATCCCATCTTCTCCAGGGTATCTGGGAACATATCATTTCTTAGTGGTGAATACCCTTCTATTTTTTAACATTGATAAGAGTACGGCATTGAGTTTTGCCATTCTCTCCCATTCCATCTTGTATTTTCCAGAGATATTTCTTGGGACAATCTTCATGTGGCAAGAAAACTTGTCTTTCAAGGTTTTGAAAGATTTAAAAGACATGGGATAAAGAAAGCGGAAAGTATAGCGTAAAGCAGTCTATTGTAACTGACGAAAATGGTAGAGAATGGCAGATCTTAGGATTATCAGTAGAAAGAAAAGAATTGTTATGCCCCTGATTGATTTCTTTGGAAAGTACCTGTTTGAAGTATTGAGTTGTTTCAATACACTGAAGCTAAGAAATGATAGATATTCAGAAATCAGAAGAATTCTTATTTCCAGACTTGACTCAATAGGTGATGTGGTTCTTTCAACTCCCATATTGAAACCGCTAAAAATGAGATTCCCACGTGCATCTATAACCTATTTACTGTCTCACCAGGCCAAAGACATCATCAAGGAAAATCCCTATATCGATGAGATAATTTTCTATGACGCCCCATGGCACTTTTCGAATGGGATAATTAATGATATTAAAAGCTATTTAAAAATATTAAATTTGTTACGTAGAAAGAAATTTGATCTTGTTCTTGACCTTGAGGGAAATGCAAAAAACATATTTCTTATTTCTTATCTGAGCAAAATACCTAACAGGGTTAGCCGCGACTGGACAGGGGGAGGGTATCTGCTGACAGAGGTTGTACCCTGGGATAAAAGGAAACATATGATCGAGTACCAGGCCGACATCGCCAGGGCAGTGGGAGTGCAAATTGACAAATATGAAATGCTTATTCCTATTGGACCGAAAGAAAGGGAATTTGTGGACTTGCTATTTAGCCAGTGTGGAATTAAGGGATCGGATTTAGTAATTGCCCTATCTCCTGGAGCCAGACGTGTAACAAAATTCTGGCCCAGGGAGCGCTTTGCTGAAATTGGAGATTGGCTCGTACGTTCCTATGATGCTAAAGTTGTAATTACCGGTTCGCCGAATGAGATAGCGATTGCAGAAAATGTCAGAGATCTAATGGGGGAATATGCTGTTATCCTTGCAGGTAAGACCAGATCCCTGAAACACTTGGCCGTAGTTATGGAAAGGGCATCGCTGGTGATAGGAAATGATTCTGGTCCTATGCATATTTCAGCAGCAGTAAAAACTCCGACAGTCACGCTCTTCAGTTCAGGCCTTCCCTCAGAATACAGACCCTACGGAAATATTCACAAATTCATACAGAAAGGTAATCTTAGCTGTAGACCATGTACGGAAAGAAAATGTGTAAGGCCTGAAGGTTCTTGTATGGAGCTTATAACCGTAGAAGATGTGAAAGAAGCAGTCAAAGAACAAATGAAGACTATAATAGATTATGTTTTTCATTAATCTGGCCAATCATCATACATTGAAATCGGAAGCTATGGATAAATTAGATTTATCAGTACGTAAATGCTATTCAAATATTGAGATTAAGCGTGAGATTAAGGAAGAACTATCTCAAAGGGCAAGATCATTGCCACAAAACAGGGATGCAAAGATATTTATTAAGCCTAACCTCAACAGCAACATGAACGCCTTAACCGGGAATACGACTGACCTTCGATTGATTGCTGCTGTTCTGGAATTTCTAAAAAATGCTGGATATTCAAATATTACAATAGGTGAAGGGACAAATAGCGGTTTTTATCGAAGAGGAATAGGAGTAATCTCAAGGCTTAAAGTTGATGAGCTCACAAAAAGATATGGTGCAAAAATATGTGATCTTAACTATGAGAAGACCGTTGAGATAGAATTTGAGAACGGGGTAAAGGCAGATATCGCAGCTATTTGTGTAAATAGTGATTTTTTTATAAATATGCCGAAGTTAAAAATGCACTATGAAACAGTGATGTCTGTGTGCCTCAAGAGTCTCGTTGGCTGCCTGGTTGGTATGGAAAACAAGAAAAAGACCCACGCAAATTTAATTAAAAACATATATAACCTAAACAGATATATCAAACCCAATTTGCATATCATTGATGCCATTATTGCCATGGAGGGAACAGGGCCGACAACCGGCACACCCATTCATTGCGGCTATATTATTACAGGTGAGAACCCTTTTTTGCTTGATTTAGCGTGTGCAAGGATCGCGAAGGTCCCATATTTTGAAGTACCCCTTTTAAAGCTGGCGGAAGAAGAGGGAGATATCACCAGGAGTTTTCATGAGTATCTGGATACAATTGATATAAACCGCTTTTCAACGAGGTTCAAACGACCAGAAATTAATTGGTTAACGGCCATCGTATCCCACAAAAGGCTCCAGAAGTATTTCTTGAAGGTAAGACACGCTCCTTTGGTAAAAACTGTTTTTGGCACCCCTCTGGCAAATCGCATCATGTTTACACTGGGATTGACCCAGGAGATCTTTAATGAAGAGGAGAGGGATGAAAACAGACTGCATTTGAATATGTCCATGTGCAAAGGGGAAGGTAAATGCCGCACATTTTGTCCCGTAGGACTGAGTTTGCCCGATGAGGTAAATCACGATGAATGCATTAACTGTCTCTACTGTTTTTCTGTATGCCCAAACAGAGCGATTGAAATAGAAGGTTCGTTAGGCTTTTTTTATGAACAAATCAAACAGTATGATGCAATTATTAGAAGGCTATAGACAAAAGCGTGGCAAGAGAGTTCATTAGCTTATTAGGCATAGATATCGACATAACAGATCTGCAGGGTCTGATACAAAGTATTAATACTCTGGTTTACAATAAACAGAAGTCCAAGATAATGTATGCTAATATTCACACCATGAACATAGCAGCCAGAGACATGGCACTTAGAGCTACTCTTAACAATGCTGATCTTGTCTATTGTGATGGGGAGGGAGTGAGATTGGGGGCAAGGATTTTAGGAAAGATCTTGCCCCAGAGAATGACCGGCGCCGACTGGATATGGGATTTGTGTTCGATGTGTCAGGAAAGAGGTTATTCCGTGTACCTTTTGGGTGGAGAGCACGGGGTTGGAGAAAATGCAGCCCGAAAATTGCAAGGAAGATATCCTGATCTGGAGATAACCGGTACTCATCATGGGTACTTTCAGAAACATGGAAAGGAAAATGATGAGGTGATCTCCGCAATAAATGAAAAATCGCCTGATATCCTGTTCGTGGGCTTTGGTAGCCCCCTTCAGGAAAAGTGGATTTATGAAAACTTTGAGAAGCTTGATGCATATGTTGTCTGGGCCGTTGGCGCTGTGGCAGATTTTGTTTCAGGAAAAGTGCCTAGGGGACCGAGGTGGATGCTTGACAATGGCCTGGAATGGTTATTCCGCTTGATTGTCGAACCCCGAAGGATGTGGAAAAGATATATCGCAGGTAATGCCCTCTTTTTTCTCAGGGTTTTAGCGGCAAGATTCTCAAGGCGAAGCATGGCTTAGAGGAGCAGGTATATGAAAATAATGATAAGTTATCCACCATTCAGGGACAAGGGCTCTCCTATGCTAACTCAGAACAGGCAGTTCCAATGGTATCATATAGGATCTTGTATTTATCCGGTTGTCCCTGCCAGTGCTGCAACATTACTTAAAAAGAATGGGTTTGAAGTAATCTGGAACGATGCCATTGCTGAGGGATTGGATTTTCATACATATATGGATTTATTCATTAATGAAAAACCTGACATGGTGGTATTTGAGACAAAAACTCCAGTCATAAAAAAGCACTGGAAGCTAATAGATGAACTTAAAAAAATTGACAACCAATGCAAATTTGTCCTCATGGGTGATCATCCGACAGCTTTACCCCATGAATCCATGATGAAGTCGATGGTTGATTATGTCATTACGGGGGGGCATTATGATGTAGCACTTCTGAATTTGGCAAAGTATATAAGAGATGATAACCCCTTACCAAATGGCCTTTGGTATAGGAATAGAGGTATCATAAAACAAACAGGGAACAATGATCTCCATATTGATCTTAATAAACTTACTTTTATTGATCGGAAACTTACCAAAGCTCATCTTTATGGTGAAAAATGGAAAAAGAGAAACCCTTTCTTCTACACCATGGCCGGCAGGGACTGTCCCTGGCATAAATGTTCGTTCTGTTCGTGGACTACTATTTATCCCCAATTTAATGTAAGAAGTGTTGAAAATGTTCTAGACGAGATTGGTTTTTTAATTAAGTATCACAATGCCAAGGAGATATTTGATGATACTGGGACATTCCCGGGAGGAAACTGGCTTAAAAAGTTTTGTCAGGGGATGATTGAGAGATGTTATTACAAGAAAATACTCTTTTCATGTAACATGAGATTCGACTATATGAAGGATCCGATGATTCCAGAGATAATGAAAAAAGCTGGTTTTCGTAAAATTAAGGCAGGCTTGGAATCAGCAAACCAGGAGACTCTTGATATCATAAACAAAGGAATTACTGTAGAAGATATTGTTACTGGGTGTAAAAATGCTGCTAAGGCAGGCATTGATGTTCATTTGACGGTCATGGTTGGTTACCCTTGGGAGACTAAGGAAGATGCCAAGCGCACAATTAATTTAGCCAGAAATTTAATGTCTCAGGGGTATGCGGAAATGCTCCAGGCAACGATTGTTGTTCCCTACCCGGGGACTCCATTAAACAGGTATGCTTATGAAAATAATCTTTTTCGATTTGATCCAAATGACTATGACCGATTTGATATGACTGAGCCGGTCTTTATAACACCAGATATGTCTCCAGAAGAAGTAATGCAAATGTGTGAAGGAGTATACAGGTCATTTCTTGAGCCAAAATTCATATTAAGACACATTAAAAAAATACGGGCATGGGAAGATGTAAGATATATTACCAAAGGCGTCGTCGCAGTTATTGGACATTTAAAAGATTTTTCAACCATCAGAAAATAAGCAAAAAATTCTTGTCCTTGTTGATGTTTATTGAACTCATGCTCCATAGTAATATCTATAGAAGGCCAAAGATGAAGGAATTTCAATAACACAAACCTGTACTTTCTGGAGGATTAGCCGTCGCCGTTTAGTGCACTGGCGCTGGAAAGAGAAAAATGGCCAAAGCCTGCAAAATCGCAAGCCTGGTCCAGTAGCTCCAGTCCATAAACTTCTACCAGAGGAAAGGATAACTGTTTTGCAAATGGCCAAGAAAGAAGAATATGCTGATTTATCCCATCGCATACTGACTGTAACTGCCTGGGATTTGGGTTTATTTTTCGTCTCTTTTTCTTCTGTATATCGCATTTTATGCTCTGCGAGTATGATGGCAATGCGAGGGATTCATAGACAGCATAATGGCCGCTCAATCCCAAATGAAAATATCTTTGATCTGCCTGAGGACCAACGCCCTGAGGTTATTAATGACAGGGGCCGTCAAATGAAAGCCAAGTCAATCAAAAGGATGTTTAAGGATCATTATATGCCTCAGTTGTTTGCCCGACCACGGACCCCCAATGATAATCCTTTTGTGGAGTCATTATTTGGTACTATCAAAAGGGCTCCAGAGTACCCTGGCCGCTTTTTAGATCGTGAGGAAGCAGTTGAATACTTTAATCGCTACTTCCCATGGTATACCAAAGAGCATTTGCATTCAGGCATCGATTATGTCACGCCTGAGCAGTGTCATAAAGGGTTGAAGGAAAGTATTGTCTCTCGTCGCAAAGAAAATCTTAAGAGACAACGTTATCTTAGAAAGGAGGTGAATCGTTTATATCAAAATACCTTGACATGTAATCCGGAAAACTTAATTGTTAATGTAAATCAATTCACTGCCTGTGGTGTAATGATTTCTTAGTTTGAGACATTGTCTCAGAAATGCGTTTATTGTATGGGAAATTCAAATGTCTCACTAACTTATGAGAACTAAATGAAAATCAGCGTTATTACCCCCAACTATAATGGTGAACAATTTCTTGAGGAAACGATCAAAAGCGTTATTTCCCAACAGGATTTTAACGTGGATGCGGAATATATTATAATTGATGGAGGAAGTACTGATAGGTCACCGGATATTATTGATAAGTATAGATCAAAGATATGTGCTGTAATCTCTGAACCTGATCATGGTCCAGCCGATGCCATTAATAAAGGTTTAAAAATTGCCAGTGGTGATATTTTGTGTTGGCTGAACGCAGATGATAGGTATTATCCCGGCGCACTAAAACGTGTGGCTGAAACCATGGCTAATCATCCCACAAAGGCACTTTGCTTTGGCCATTGTCCAATTATTAATAAAAATGGGGATGAAATTCGAATTTGGATAACACGATTCAAGGAATTTTTCTTTCTGCTTTCTTCGCATTTTACTATTCAGTGCCTCAACTATATTTCTCAGCCTGCGATGTTTTTCAGACGTTCAGCCTACGAGAAAGCAGGCCCGTTGAGGGAAGACCTAAAATGTGCCTGGGATTATGATTTTATTCTCAGGTTGTGGCGCCATGGGGGTGCAGTGCAAATAAAGAATCCGCCACTGGCAATGTTCAGATGGCATGAAGAGTCCCTTGGTGGTCGTAATTTCCAGACTCAGTTTGAAGAGGAATTGAGTATCGCTACTAAAGATGCAGGATGGTTTAGTTTACAGGTTTTGCTTCATTTTGCTGTGCGCTGGGGGATAGTGCGATCTTATTCCTTAATGGCATATTTCCGAAAACGGAAAAATGACCGTGAGAATTGGCGTTAACACATTATTCTTGATTCCAGGAGAAGTTGGCGGGACTGAGACCTACCTTCGCCAGACACTTATTGCGATGGCCAAGCATTTTCCAAAGGTTGAGCTTGTTTTGTTTACAAACAAAGAGAATGATTCGGTTTTGAGAAAGGACTTGGCAAAATTCAACCAAACTGAATTTGTTAAGCTCAATTTCAATGCATCGAACCGCTATGCAAGGATCATTCGTGAGCAGTTGGAACTTCCTTTCAAGGCCAGGAAAAGCGGCGTTGATGTCCTATGGTCAGCAGGATATACCGCACCTTTCTTCAGTGAATGTCCCCAAGTAGTTACCATTCATGATATGCAGTACAAGAGACATCCTGAAGATTTGAGCCTTCTGGCAAGATGTATCTCAGATATACTGATACGAATAGCCTGTTGGCGATGTGATTCTGTGATAGCAGTATCGCAGTTTTCAAAGGATGAAATAGTTAAGTTTACATCTGCCCGGGCAGATCGTGTTTATGTTACCTATGAAGGAGTTAATCCTTTTTTTGAAAAAAAGACGCATAACAAAGAAGTCAAGAGAGTTTTAAAGGACTTTCTCCCTTGCGAGATTCCTTACATTCTCTGTGTGTCAAACACATATCCTCATAAAAATGTTCATATGCTGGTAAATTCATTTACCCAGGTAATGGATTTAATCCCCCACAATTTAGTCCTTGTCGGAAAGCCTCGTTTGGGAGAAAAAGCTCTTCAGAAAAGTCTTGAGAAGGCAGGAAGGTCACGGCGAATTCAAAGATTTGACGGATTACCATTAGAAAAGATCAGGGCACTCTACCACGGAGCGGATTTCTTTGTAATGCCATCGGTCTATGAAGGGTTTGGGCTCCCGATTCTTGAATCCATGATTGCAGGGGTTCCTGTCATTACAACAAGAAAGGCATCCATACCGGAAGTGGGCGGAAAATATGCACAGTATGTTGAACAACTCAATTCAGATCAGCTTGCCAAAAAAATTATTGATGTTACGAAATGGGATGAAGAATTCCGATCACGTTGGATCAAAGATGCTAAACGTTGGGCATCAAAATTTAGCTGGGAAAAAACTGCTGAAAAGACAATAGATGCATTAAAAGCCGTGCTTCGCTCCTCTTAAAGACCCAAAACATGATTTTTCAAATGATCTTTGCACTTCCTCAAAAAATTGTTGACTTTTAAATTTTGAATTATTTATAATATCTGAAAATTCAGAAATCCGTGAAAATTCAAAACATTGAAAATGATTACTTCGGAAATAAGGGCCAGATTAGTTGAGGTCGGCGGAAGAACGTCTCAAGACCTTGGGTTGGGTCGTATTGTTGGCCAAATCCTTGTTTATCTTTACCTAAGGAATGGTGATTGTTTCCTTGATCAGATTGGTGAAGATTTGGGGCTCAGTAAGGCCTCAGTCAGTGTGGCAGTTCGTCAGTTGGAAAGTTTAGGGTTATTGCGTCGGTCCTGGAAAAAAGGTGATCGTAAGAGCTATTACCGGACTGCAGATGATATTGCAACCGCATTACAGCATGGTTTGCTGACGTTTGTTCGCCAGAAGATGCAGGCAGTAGGTACTGAACTCGAATATGTAAATGAGATGTTTGAAAAGGCGGACGTAAGTTCGAACACGGATCCTGATACACAATTTCTATACAATCGAATTAAAAGAGCCAAGCTCTTACACGACCAAGTTGGTCAGGCACTTGAAAGCCCACTGATGAAAATATTTGTTAGACCATAACTTATTGAATATACAGGAAATTAATTAACCTCGAAACATAATCAAAAGGAACGGAGTGTGCCCGATTCACGTGTTGAAAAAATTAGGAGCTCTTTGCAAAACCTGGTGAAAATCAGCCTTATAAACGATATTAGCAATAGAAAACCTTTAAAACTTCAAAAAATTCAGTGGTAAATAGTCGTCAAAATCAGAAGTCCTTTTTGAATCTGAGTAGTTGTAAATGAAAATAGCATTTAGCCGACATGCCAAAAGACAGATGAAATGGAGGAAAATAACCGAGAAAGAAGTGAAATCGGCCATAGATAAACCTGATATGTTAGTGGATACGATAAAAGGAAGAAAGAATGCCTTTAAAATCATAAGGAGCAGCCATTTAAAGATAACATACAAGCCGGAAGACGGGATTCTAACCGTCATAACGGCGATGGTAAAAGGAGAATAATCTATGAAAATAGAGTACGATAACGAAATTGATGCCTTGTATATTAGGTTGCAAGAAAAATATGTGGAACGAACGGTGGAGGTGGAGGAAGGATTAAATATTGACTTTGACAAATCCGGAAAGATGATCGGGTTGGAGGTGCTTGATGCTACAGATAGATACTCTTTGGCTGATATTTTCAATATTTCCACTGAAAATCTAATACTCGAAAAAACCTTGATGAAGAAAGCAGTCTGAAAACCAGTCTGATGGAAATATTATCGGAATTGAATTCAAGAGAATATTCTTTTAGTCTTTTGCCTTCATCCAGTAACGAGTAACAGGTAACCAGCAACCAATCGACAATCCTCAATCGCAAATCCCATGGCTATATGCTCTGAGACCTTTACACAACTCGGTAGAAATCACCCTTATGAATGATTCCAACAATAAAAACTTCTCAAAACTTCAAAAAAAATCAGTGTCAAATAGTCGTCAAAATCAGAAGTTCTTGAAAACCTTTAACAAATGGGAATATTAGGTTTACAAAAAGTGATTTAATGTTGAGAGACCTTTAAAAAATTATGTGAAAACCAACAAAAATGGGGTTATGAAAAGTTCTCAATCTAAAATTGGCAAGGTTGCATGGGGTTCTTAAAGAAATTATATCATAGAGGATATATGATGGAAATAGAATGTGTTGGAAAGATATTGGAAAATGGTCGAATCTTGGTTGATCCAGCGCTAATTGAAAAAATTAGGATCGGGGAAAAGGTCAAGCTCAGAATCATGGTGCCTGATCAGGAGAGGAAGAAAGAGAAAAAGGAATTGAGTATGGCTGCAAAACGTCTGCTGAAAAGAATGGAAAATGCTAAACCTATTGGGCTACCAGATGATCCTCACGAATTAAGCCATTCTAACTTAGCTGAAGAAAGAATGGAGAAAAAATTCCCTTGCGTGGAATAGACACAAATATATTACTTTATGCTTATGATAGATCTTCAATGTTTTTTGAACCGGCAAAACAGTTCATTACTGGGTCATGTGAAGAGGGATTAATAGCAATAGCAGATTTATCTCTGGTAGAATTTTATTCTATCATAACTGATGGCAGAAAAGTATCCAATCCTTTACTTCCTTCTGAGGCTACAGATATAATCCAAGATATTTTATCTGCTGATGAATTTGATGTGTTTTATTCCAATCAATCTATTTTAGATAAAACTCTATCTTATATTGAGGAGAACAATATCAGCCGTTTTGGAATAAACGATGTCTATATTGCACAAACATTAGCTCATTATGGCATAGATAAAATATTTACAGCTAATATTAAAGATTTCAGCAAGTTCGATTTCATTAAGCCTATCAATCCTTTTAAGTCTGTCGCCATGCCCTCTGCTCGCCCTGTGGAATTCACCGCAGGTGATAGCATAGCATATTCCACTGGGGTGCCATGCGCTTCGCGCATAATCCCTTATGGACGGCAATCCATTGATGAAAAAGACATAGCAGCAGTGTGCTCGGTCCTTCGCTCCGACTGGCTCACCACTGGTCCCAAGGTGGAGGAATTTGAAAGAGCTGTTGCCGATTATGTCGGTGCTAAATATGCTGTGGCCGTTTCCAGCGGAACGGCGGCCCTGCACTGTGCCATGTATGCCGCTGATATTTGCCCTGGAGATGAAGTCATTGTTCCGCCGATGACCTTTGCAGCCACTGCCAATTGTGTTGTTTTTCAGGGAGGTACACCTGTTTTTGCTGATGTTGATCCTAATACCCTGCTTATTGATCCTGATGAAGTTGTAAAAAATATTTCTGATAGAACAAAAGCAATCATCGCTGTGGATTATGCGGGCCAGCCATGCGATTATGATAGGTTACGTGAGATAGCAGATAAACACAAGTTGGTTCTTGTTGGGGATGGCTGTCACGCCTTGGGCGCAGAATACAAAGGGAAAAAGGTTGGCTCATTGGTAGATTTAACGGTTTTTAGCTTCCACCCTGTAAAACATATTACGACTGGTGAGGGTGGAATGATCACGACTGATAATGAAAAGCTGGCAGATCAAATGCGTCTTTTTCGAAACCATGGAATTACCCGCGATCCTGCAAAGTTCGTTCTTTCAGGGGAAAGCCCTCTGCCCTCTGCCCTCTGCCCTCTGCCGACTGGGCCCTTTTATTACGAGATGGTTGATTTGGGATATAATTATCGTATTACGGATTTCCAGTGTGCCCTGGGTCTAAGCCAGCTCCTAAAACTGCCGGAATTCCTCGAAAGTCGCAGAGAAACAGCCAGACGTTATGATGAGGCCTTTTCACAAAAAGAAGGCATCACTCCTATTGGTGTCAGACCAGATGTGTCGCATGCCTACCACCTTTATGTTATCAAGGTGGATAACCAGAAAAATAGCCGATCCCGTGCAAGTGTTTTTGGCACTCTAAGAGAACGAGGAATTGGCGCGAATGTTCATTACATTCCTGTTCATCTTCACCCTTACTATAGGTCAAGGTTTGGCACGGGACCAGGGTTATGTCCGGTGGCTGAGGCTGTTTACGAACAAATCATTTCACTGCCTGTTTTTCCAGGCCTAAGTGATGAGGATTTGGATCGAGTAATAGAAATTTTGAAATAGGTTTAACAAGCTGGAAGATGCCGGAATTTCCAGTTATGAACAATGATGAAATAAACTATACAATAGAAAAGGTAATTAATGCAATCGAAAATATCATCAAATAAGGCCCTGCTGTTCCTCCTAAGACAATATGCGAAGCCCTATGCGAGCAAGATATTTTTACTTGTGGTATTAAGCGTTGGGGCAGGGTTTGTTCTTCCTCTTAGTTTTCTCGTTTTAGCACCTGCACTGCATATAATGACTTTTTCGAATACAGTGCCTGCTACTAATTTGCATGAACTGACTTTGAATAATCTTGGGCCTACCCTCCTATCGATCATGAACTGGGATAGTTCCAATGTGTGGAATGTTATTATTTCTGTAGCGGTATTATATATCTTGATAACAATTCTCTATGGTATCCTTGATTTCAGCGCCTATATCATGGCAATGAGGGTTCGTACTGATATGTCATGTGACCTTCATGTTGATCTGCAGCGCCATTTATTATCTCAACCAATTGCCTTTTTTCACAATCGGAAGACTGGCGACATGATCAGTCGATTTACCGAGGATGCAAGAGGAACAGCCTATGCCTTGGATTCAGTCATACGTGGAATAGTCCAGTCAATAATACAGATTGCATTTTATATTGTAATACTGATGAAGACTGAGCCGTTACTGGCTTTAGCAGCAATCATTTTAAGTTCGGGTCACTTTTTGATCACGCGTCAGCTCAGCGAAAGGTTGCGATCAGGAATGTTAGCACAGAACACGGCCTTGGGCCGGCTTGGTTCAGTGCTTCAGGAGACATTTTTGACAATAAGAGTTGTAAAGTCATTTGCGGCCGAAAAGTTTGAGTTGAACCGTTTCCGGCGAGAGGCCGAGAATCATCGACGCATGACAATGCGTTTTGCGTTTTCCAAGCATATTGAGGAACCATTCCGGTTTATTGCTGATGCCATTGCTGTTTCAGTGATGCTTTTAATAACATTCTATGCTATGCAAGCAGGACATATTACATTAGAAGGTTTTGCACTTTTCATAATTTTGGCACGGCAGGTTATTGCTCCTATATCTCAATTGGCAACCCATGCGCTGGGGATTTCAACTATGTTGGGGTCTGCAGAACGCGTAATTGAAATTTTTGATATTAAAAATAAAATGCAGGATGGAACTTTTCGAGCCATGCCTTTAAAGAATTCAATTGAACTTGAGAATGTATCATTTTCTTATGAGAAAGACGTGCCTGTTCTAAAGAACATTACTCTGAAAATAAAAAAAGGAGAGACTGTGGCGATCGTTGGACCAAGTGGTGCAGGAAAATCTACATTGGTGGACCTAATCCTTCGCTTGTATGACCCTATATCAGGCACTGTAGCAATGGACGGGAAGCCAATTCAACAATACACTCAGGAGACTTATCGCCGTCAGTTCGGTGTTGTTCCACAGGAGAGCCTCCTTTTTAATGCTACAGTCAGTGAAAATGTACTATATGGACGAGTGCAAGATGGAAAGCAATTGTTACGGTCTGTAGAAGTGGGTAATGCTACGGAATTTATAAATGCTATGCCAGAAGGGATGGACACAATGCTTGGTGAAAGAGGTGTTCGTCTATCCGGTGGCCAGCGTCAGCGCATTGCCATAGCCAGAGCTGTGTATGGTAACCCTTCGGTTTTAGTGCTGGATGAAGCCACCAGTTCGCTTGACACCCAGTCAGAAATGCAGGTTCAGCAGGCTATTGACAGTGTTATCCAGAATATGACAGCTATCGTAGTAGCACATCGTCTCTCGACGGTTCGAAATTCAAATAAAATTGTTGTGCTCAAGGATGGGGAAATAGAGGATATCGGAAAACATGATGAACTATTGAGGAGAAGTCAAACATACAAGAAGTTGTATAAGGTTAAGTATGAAAAAGCTGATAACGACTTTAGCTTAAAACAGCAAGTATCGCAAGCCGGATAGGAATACAGATGATTGGCCAAGATGGACCTAAACAAAAAAACAAATGGAGATGGCTATGCTAACATTGGGAGACTTGAGTTACCTTGACAATATTTCCGTGTTGATTACAGGAGGAACCGGATCGCTTGGAAAGAAACTCACAAGGCTGATTTTAGAGAAATCAAATGCCAGAAGGATTATTATTTACAGTCGTGATGAGTTCAAACAGTATGAAATGAATAAAACGTTCACCCCGGAAGAACAAAATCGTCTTAGATTTTTTCTTGGTGATGTCCGAGATTTAGGCCGGTTGAAGCGTGCATTTGATGGTGTGGATTTTGTTATTCATTCAGCGGCGCTTAAGCAGGTTCCAGCAGCGGAGTATAATCCATTTGAGTTTGTTCGGACCAATGTTTTTGGTGCTGAAAATGTGATTAATGCGGCAATTGATAATGATGTTAAAAAGGTTATTGCATTGAGCACGGACAAGGCTGCGAGTCCGATAAACCTCTATGGTGCTACGAAGTTATGTTCAGATAAACTATTCGTATCTGGTAACAGCTACAGCGGGAAACATAAAACACTCTTCGGGGTTGTTCGCTATGGTAATGTGGTTGGCAGTCGAGGTAGCGTAATCCCATTTTTCATTAATGAACGCAAAAAGGGTATACTTCCTGTGACAGACAAAAGGATGACACGGTTTTGGATAACGCTTGATCAGGGAGCGTATCTGGTTTTAAATAGCCTAAGGGACTTACATGGTGGGGAGATATTTGTACCTAAAATACCGAGCATGAAGATAATAGACCTCGCTGCTGCGATAGCACCTGAAGCGAAAGTTAAGGTAGTAGGTATTCGACCTGGTGAAAAACTGCACGAAGTTATGGTCCCTGCCGATGATTCTCGGTATACCTTGGAGTTAGAACATACTTATGTTATTCAGCCGGCTTTGAGATTCTGGGGCGGTGAACGTCAACAAAACTATAAGGATGCTAAGCCCTGTCCGCCTGACTTTTGTTATTCAAGTGATGCTAACCATGAGTGGTTGTCGAAATCTCAGTTAGTGAAAATGATCGCTGAACTTGATCTGCCCAAAGCGAAAGAGTGGGCTCGAGAAAGGGGAATCAATTAATCCAGTCTAATACCTGAATTTTGCACCGGAATCTAAAAAATACTTGAAAAACCACCTGGGAC
>CAYRFN010000007.1:45397-58215 GCA_964423495.1 uncultured Desulfobacteraceae bacterium | reverse complement strand
CAGAATAAAATTATCACGCCTTTATCCGTCAATTGAGAATTGACATGACACTAGGGTATTAATAGTAAATCGCTATGCATTAATATTGTGTCCAATCAATTGACTTATTTTTATCTACAATTAGAAAAATAGCACCTATATTATTGTTATTTATAATGTTTTTTGTCAACTCTTTTTTTGGTTTTATAACAAATTGTTGACAAGTAGAACGCACAGCATTATAGTGAGGAGAATTGAGCTTGGGGCACTTTCAAACCTCTTGAGTGAATATTTTAGCGTTGTCGATTATTTTGCATGAAATTCATCTAAGAAGGCACGAACACGGCCTATGCTTTCACTACTATTGGGTGTGGAAATTATGGATAGGAACCGGGATTCAATCTATAGAGAGATCGAATTGTTTAAACTGGAAGTTGCTTTCTCGTTATACTGATCTTTCTAGGCAGAAAGGAAGGGGAAAGTTCATCTGAGCGCAACCAAAGGAACTTGAGAGGAAAATTTTCGGTCAAGACATTCAAGAAGCAAAGGAGGATAAAATTGTTTGAGATATTAATAGATACGGGCGGGACTTTTACTGATGGTGTGCTGATCGGTAATGGGGGAAACATAAGTGTGGCGAAATCCGAGACTAACCCTGCAAACCCTGCGAAAGGCATAATGGACTGCATTGCGAGCCTGGCTGAAGAACAGAAGACAACAGCGGAGGGATTATTGGCTGATACTGCCACAGTCCTTATTGGCACGACATTGCCGACGAATTGTATACTTGAGGAAAAAGGGGCAAAGTGTTGTCTGATTTATACTAAGGGTTTCAGGGATATATTTGAGTTGGGTCGCACCATACCTAAAACTGATATTTACAACCTGAAGGTGCTTCCTCCAAGGGTTTTGATTCCACGGTATCTGCGTTTTGGCGTTGAAGAACGTATTCAGTATGATGGTGGTGTCGTCACCCCGTTGAATGAAGAAGATGTGATGGAAGCCGTAAGAAAAGCAAAAGAGCATGATGTTGAAGTTCCGGTTGTTTGTTTTTTACACTCCTATATTAACCCCGAGCATGAGGAGAGGGCTGCGGAGATCATAAAATCGGAATATCCCAATGTGGTTGTGTCTTCACGGATCGTAAGGCGATGGATAGAATATGATCGACTCAGCACGGCGACTTTTGCAGCCTATGTGAAGCCTCTTCTGAACCGTTTTGTGAATGCCTTGGACGAAGAATTGAAAGGGGCAAATTTTAACGGCACTCTGCTTTTCAGTACAGGTTTAGGCAATGTTGCCACAGATGAATTGTGTTTAGAGAATCCCGGGCATTTAATAGGATCGGGCCTGGCCACGGGAGCTCTAATGGGTCGATTCCTGGCGAAAGCAGGCGGTTTTCAAGATGTGGTTACCTACGACATGGGGGGCACGAGTGTCGACATCGGCGTATTAAAAGACCGAACGATTGCCACGACCTCGGAGTCGATAATCGGGGATCAAAAAAATGCCCTCGAAACCATGGATATACCGAGCATAGGGGCCGGCGGTGGGGCTATTGCCTGGATTGACAAGCTTGGAGTCCTTCGTATCGGACCTTCGAGTGCAGGGGCGGAGCCCGGTCCGGCATGCTACGGCAAGGGTGGTCAGGAACCTACGCTTACCGATGCCAATGTGCTCCTTGGGTATATTCCCACGGATTACTTCTTAGGCGGGATGATTTCGCTGGATCAAGATCTTGCGACAAAGGCCATTGATGGAAAGATCGCCGGACCATTAGGCGTGGATACGATTGAGGCGGCCTATTCAATATCTTCTCTGGCGGAAACCGTTATGGCAGAGAGGATCTTTTTGACTATTGTTGAAAAAGGATACGACCCTCGCGATTTCGTGCTTGTTGTGGGTGGTGGAGCCGGGCCGGTACATGCGATTGCCTTAGCGAGCAAGCTGGGTATGAAAAGCGTTTACATCCCCAAGCATGCCGCTGTTTTCTCGGCCTTTGGTGGAGCTGTGGCTGATTATGGACATGTCCTGAACAGCTTTTTTTATCAAAGAGACGACCAAGTGAATGTTAGTGAAGCGACAAACGTCTTTAATGCTCTGGAAAAAGAAGCGATAGATATCCTGGATCGGCAAGGGGTTGAGAAAAAAAACATGGCACTTGTGCGCGGCGCCGAGATGCGTTATTTCGGCCAGCTCCGAGATATCGACGTGGCCCTTCCGGAGACACGCCGAGGAGACGAGTTCACAGACGAGACCTTTAAGGAGTTGGTAAGGAGTTTTCACGAGAGGCATAAGGCCCTGTATGGCTGGTCAGACCCGGGACTGCCGACCACAGTTGCAATACTTAAACTGCGGGCCATAGGAAAAAGACGTCCCTTTGTCGTCACTCAGCAACCTTTGTCCGGGAAAGACCCGTCCGGGGCACTAAAACGAAAACGGCAGGCCTACTTTAAGCAACTTGGGGGATTCGTTGAAACCCCCTGCTATGACGGAGAACTCTTAAAACCCGGAAACGTCATCAAGGCCCCTGCAATTATAGAAGAGAGAAAGACGACTGTCGTAGTACCCCCGGGATCTGCGATTGTGGTTGATCCCTATGACAACTATTCAGCCACCCTGTTGTAAAACCCGGGGCGGTCGAATCGGTATTGATAAAAAAGGAGGTATACTAATGGTTGAAGGTAAAGGCATTGAGGTAGATCCTTTGACACTGGCCGTTGTTGAAGCGAGGCTGAACGCTATGAATGAAGAGCTGGGCACGCGGCTATTCCGCCAGTGTTTTTCCGTCCCAACATCACATATCCGTGATCTGGGTACCGTACTCTTTGATAAGGATGAACGAACACTGAGCATCGGAAATTTTATGCCCGTTCACACCGGAGGGAGTCATGTCTCTTTAAAGGGAATGCTGGACTGGATAGGGCGTGACAACATCCATCCGGATGACTTTATTATTGGAAACGACCCCTTCATAGTGCGATTCGGCCATTTGGCGGATTGGTCCTTTCTTCGGCCTATCTTCTATGAAGACGAGTTAGTATTTTATCACTTTGCCCGTACGCATCAATATGATAGCGGCGGGGCCTATCCCGGCTGTTATTTCCCCCGCAGTTATGACTGCCACGGGGAGGGATTGATTATTCCTCCGGTGAAACTAATAGAACAGGGGGAGATCGACGAAAAGGTTTACTCCGTCATCCTTAAGAATTTGAGGGGCTCCGCGCTGGTACGGGCCGATAACATGCTTATGTTCGGTTCGATGCATCAGATTGAAGAGAGAATCATCGAGCTGCTCAAGAGGTACGGCAAAGAGACCGTAATGGCAGTATGCGATGAACTGATACGCAGGGCCGAGGAGAGAATCAGAGGCTTGATTTCAGATTGGCCGGGTGGTACATACTATGCGGAACGTGCTGCGGATTGGGACGGCACAACCGACAAACCGGTGTTGGTAAGATTGGCTCTTACGGTTAAGCCGGATGAGGGGCAACTGATATTCGACTTTTCAGAGAGTGACCCTCAGGCGGATTTTATCAACGTTCCCCTGGGGCAGGTCTGGTCATCCGTCGCCAGCGGCCTGTTGTGGTGTATACCGCCTGGAATGCCGCGTAACCAGGGATTTTTTAACTGCATGGAAGTAATTACCAAGGAAGGAACATGTTTGAGCCCTGTATATCCGGCGACGACCGCATGCCAGGCCGTCGTGTTGGGCCTCGAAATAACCGAATGCGTCCAGCTTGCTTTAAGCCAGGTCGTTCCAAAGGAAACGCCCGCTACCTGGGGCAGGCACGTAAACCCTCTCTACGCCGGAAAGCGCCGTGATCTGATTGACCCCAGGACCGGGTCCATCTCAGAATATACGGCACATACATTTCATGCCGTTCCGTCAAGTGGGGCGGCATATGGGTTTGACGCCGTTGACGGGAGCGGCTCCAGCCCTCTGGGCGGGGCATCAGTGAGGGCCCCTGTTGAGGTTGAGGAATGGTACATACCTTATCGGTGGCTGCATTATGAATTCAAAACCGACTCTGAAGGCGCCGGAGAGTGGAGGGGAGGACTGGGCACTCATGTTGAAGCATTGAATGTCTATAATCCCGATGTCTGGCAACCTCTTGATTGTTTGACAATGACGGGCAACGCCGACGGGGAAAAATTTGAGTCTGTAGGACTCATGGGAGGCTCGGGTGGAACGAGAACCAAGCTCGGGATTTTGAGAAAAGGGGAACGGTTAGAATACCGCACCTTTGATCTGCAATACCTTGAGCCAGGAGATATACTTGTCCAGGATTCAGGCGGCGGCGGCGGGTATGGCGACCCTCTCGATAGGGAGGTGGAAAAGGTAAGGTGGGACGCATTAAATGAATATATCTCCGTTCAAGCGGCTAGAGACGTCTATGGAGTAGTCATTGATGCAGAGACATTTGAGGTGGATGATGAGGCGACAAAAGCGCTGAGAGAAAAACTCAAGAGCAAAAAAACTGAATAAGAAACCGGCAAAGTAAAGATATTCAAGATGTACTATGTGGGAATAGATATTAGCGGCACTTTTACCGACACGGAGGTAGTGGACAATCAGGGTCGTCTACAACTATACAAGTCGGAATCAACGCCAAAAGATCCCGCCACAGGCGTTATGGAAGGACTTACCCTCGCTTCAGAGAATTTGGGCCTTGGTACACATGATCTATTGTCTAAGACTGCTTGCTTTGCTCATGGTACGACAATAGCCACCAACGCCTTCAGGTTTCGGGACGTCCCGAAAGAAATTATATAGAGAATGACGGATCAAATCTTGAATTCCTCATCCAGGGTTTCCGGCGCAAACAATTCTTCGATAGTCATCAATCTTTCCGAAAGACCCTGCTCATGGTGATAACGCAGAAAAGTATCCAAAGCATTTTGGTTTTTTCGAGCCCCATAAGGCCACCAGTCTTCCTCCATACTCTTCTTTGTCCGGTCAATCTCATCATGGACCCAGGGCAGTGTCACATAAAGAGCCGCAGTTTCGGCATATCTCCCCATAACAATTTTCTTGGCCTCGTGGAATGCTTTATAAAGGTTCACGGCGATCCAGGGGTTTTCCTCATAGGTATCCCGTTTGATGATAACCGTATGCATAATGGGAAATATCCCGGTTTTCCGGTAATACTGTTCCTCTACCTCACGAGGATTTTCAAAGAGTCGCGCTACGTTTGGGGAAGCCTTTGTAAAGGAGGAGGGTGCACGGGCCGTGAACATCGCATCCAGTTCACCGTCATCCAGCATCTGAGAAAGGTATTTATCAGCAGGGATAGGTTTTAGGTCAATCTCCGGAGGTAGATGGATATCTATCTTCTCTTTTCGACCGGGTGTCTCCTCTCCTCCATTTCGCCATTGGATATCTCGGGGGAAGACCCCATATTCATCCTGAAAAATCCCCCGAAGCCAAACCACTGCCGTGATCTGGTATTCCGGCAATCCGACAATTTTGCCCTTAAGATCCTGCGGCTCACGAATCCCTTTTTGGGTGTTGATAAAAACACAGGAGTGTCTAAAAAACCTTGAAGTAAAGACGGGTATGGCAATGAATCGTTCATCGCCACGGGATCGCAACATAACGTAGGATGAAAGTGAAGATTCAGAGACATCGAACTCCATATTGCGAAGCTGGCGCCAAAATACTTCTTCCACTTCTAAGGACAGATAATTTAAACGGATTCCTTCAGATACGACCCTGCCATATGCAAGAGGCAGGATCCGGTCATAGGGCGGGCAGGCAAATGATAGTGATAATGGCATGGAAATAGGTCCTTTCCCTTTCCGACAAAGGCTGTCATGTTGATCAATCATGCATGGTCAATTTCAACCCGTCGTGGTCTCCTAAAAGGGCATCACGGCTAGCACCGTAATGACTCAAAACAATGACGGAATGATACCTCCACCATTGGCCACGACAGTTTGTCCGGTTATGAGGTCAGAGCTGTCACAGGCTAGAAATAGGGCAGTCTTGCTGATATCGACCGGTTCACCCAGCCGGCCCAGCACCCATTTGCTGGCCATTTGCTTTTCCACCTCCGGTGAAGTCCTTAGGTCGATATTCATATCCGTTTTCACCATCCCAGGCGCGATGGCATTAACCCGTATGCCATAGGTGCCAAGCTCAAGCGCCAACTGCCGAGTCAGCAAAATAATACCGGCTTTAGCCACCCCATAAGCCCCAATTGCCGGCAGAGGGTAGATAGCTAAATCCGACGCTATGTTAATAATCTTACCTCGTCTGCGGTTAACCATTTCCTTGGCTGCTGCCTGGCAACAAAAATAGGTGCCTTTAAGGTTGGTGTTCACAACGATATCCCAATTACTTTCATCACATTCTGCTAAGGTTTGACCTGGAATCCACATTCCTGCACAATTTACCAGGACATCGATTTTACCAAATTCGCCAACTACTTTCCGTACCATATTATCGACTTCAATCTTATGGGTAATATCCACCCTTTGAGCCAATGAGCGCCCCCCAAGCTGCCGTATCTCCTCGGCTACACCGTCCAGTTTGCCATCTTCAGTCACCACATCGCTGACGCATACAGCGGCACCTGCCTCGGCAAAACAAAGAGCGATTGCTCTACCTATCCCTCGTCTACCTCCAGTTACTATTGCGACATCTCCCTCTAAAGAATTCATAGCGACTGACATGCTAACCTCCTTTATTCCTTTAATCTAAACTGTTTTATTAAACTTCAATTCACTAACCGACCACCATCAACTACGAGGCCTGTTCCGGTTACATATGAAGCGTCATCAGATGCCAGAAATAAAACTCCTGCAGCAATCTCTGATGGCTTGGCAAATCGCTCCATAGGAACCCCTTGCAGAATGTCCTCAGCTTTCGCTAATCCCAGTTGCATCTCACGCTCGACCAGTGGTGTTAGTGTAGGTCCGGGGCAGATACAATTGACACGGATATTATGCTTAGCATAATCCAAAGCCAGTTGACGTGTAAGGGCCATGATGCCACCTTTAGAAGCACAATAAATCGGCATGCTATAAAAACCGATAAATGCAAAAGTTGAGGCAGTATTTATGATTGATCCCCCCCCATCTCTTATCATCATACGGATGGCATGCTGAGCACCAAGGAATATCCCTTTGAGATTGACATTTATAACGTGGTCCCATTCCTCCATAGTAACTTCAGTAGCCGGCTTAACCAGATTTGTACCGGCATTGTTGAACAAGATATCTAAAGAGCCGTACCGTTGCTCAACTATCTTCATAACCCTTTGCCAATCCGACTCCTTGGTAACATCGCCGAGTATGAAGTGGCAATTCGATTCTTGCTGTAGAAGCATCCTTTCTGTCTCTTTGCCTTCTGCCTCAGCAATATCAACTACGATGACTTTGGCACCCTCTTGGACGAAGCGCAATGCTGTAGCCTGACCGATGCCCATAGCACCACCCGTAATAACTGCTACTTTATCCTTAAGCCTCATATTAATTCCTCCCAACTAGTTCACGCTGAAGAATGAATCGCTTTTATACATAAAGGGGCTCGGCAGTTTGAAAATAGGTTCCGTCGTTACCCTTATCAGTCCTAGTCCGCTATCCATGATCAAAATGGCGACGTTCCCCTCCCGAGGGCTGATGATTTTTGACTCCCCGGCGCCCCGGAAGCGCTCCTACTTTTTTAAGGCGATTGGGAAGTCTCCTCGTCACTGGACATGTGAAGCTTCAGACTGATATTCCTTAAATTTCTCCAACCCAAAATATAATGCTTGAAGCTGCTTGTTTTCCGCTAGTTCACTTGACTTACATTCATAGACAATTTGCCCCTTGTCCAAGATATAGATAAAATAACTTATTTTTAAAGCTAAGTTTATATTCTGCTCCACAAGGAGGATAGATATACCACTGTTTTTGAGTTTGAGTACTATCTCACCTATTCTGCGCACAAGTAATGGAGCAAGTCCCTCTGATGGCTCATCCATCAAAATAACCTTCGGACTAGAAAGCAAAGCACGCCCAATGGCTACCATTTGCTGCTCTCCGCCACTCAATTCATTGCCTCCATGATTAGCTCTACTTTTCAATTCGGGGAAGTAAGAATACACCATATCTAAACTTGACGTTTTATCGTGCATGCCCAAAATAAGGTTTCCTTCAACACTCAATGACGGAAAGATTCGCCTGCCTTGGGGAACCAAGGCTAAACCCATACGAGATATTCTATATGATGGAAGCCCTGTTATCTCTTTGTCTTCGAATCGAATTAAACCACGTTTTGGAGGTAAAAAACCAATAATAGAGCGCACAGTTGTGGTTTTACCCATCCCGTTGCGCCCCAACAAGGCTACTATGCTTCCTCTTTCCACCTTTAAAGATACACCTTGAAGTATGTAGCTCTTCCCGTAATAGGTATGAACATCGCTCAATTCAAGCATTAGCTGCCTATATTCCTAAGTAGATTTCCTTAACTTCGGGATTACCTGCTATTTCCTGCGCCGTTCCTTCCGCCAAGACAGTTCCAAAATACAGAACAAGAACCCGTTCAGCAACTTCAAATACAAAATCTAAATCATGTGCCGCAAATAAAACAGTTTTGTCTTTCATTAAATTACTCAACATATTTGCTAATCTGAAAGCCTCCTCATTTGTTAGCCCCGCACTAGGCTCATCTAGTAATAGTACTTTTGTCTCACTGCTCATGGCTAAAAGGATTTCCATTAGCCGGTTCTCGCCGTGTGAAAGTGCTGTCGGCAAAAGGTCTCTTTTCTCCCACAAGCCGACACTGTTTAATAATTCCCGAGCCTTAGTAAGTCTATTTTGATAATGAAATAATGGCCTTATCATCTGGAAACCTGAGACGTCTACCCCCTTCAGGGCTATTAAAACATTCTCAAGCAAGTTAAGTTCAAAAAAGAGCTCATTTGTTTGAAAAGACCTACCAAGTCCTAATAAAACACGTTTATGGGGAGGTAGACGACTGATCTCGTGGCCTGAAACATATATTTCACCTTGGCTGGGATATAGCAGCCCACTAAGTAGATTAAGTAAAGTACTTTTCCCTGCTCCGTTTGGACCAATTAGCGCTATTTTTTCACCTGATCTAATCTTAAAAGATATTCCATCTAATATAAGTAGACCGCCATAACTAAAACTAATCTTTTTTGTTTCCAGAATATTCAAGGTATTTTGTGGTCCTCCATTCTATTTAGAAACTGGCGAATATATACAAATATTCCACTGCGCGCAAACAAAACCGCAATTACAAAGCAAACTCCCATGACAATTGGCCAGCGTTGAGGAATCACTGAACTAACAAAATATTGTAAGGTGAATAATAGAGCGCTTCCTGTCAGAGCTCCCCATATTGTTGCCGCACCTCCTATAATTACCATAAGCCAAGGTAACCCATTGGCTTCTATACCAATACTGGAAGGCGAAATGAGACCATTAAAATGCACGTAGAGTATCCCGGCTACTGCTGCGAATAACCCAGTCAACACAAAGGCCGTAAATTTATACAGCCAGACATTATAACCCAGGCATTTCATCCGAGTTTCGTTGTCTCTAATCCCCTGCAAAACATATCCAAAGGGTGATTTTGTAATCAGGTATATAAGGATAAAACAAACAAGACAAACAAGAAAAACAAAGTAATAGTAGGCTATTGGGGAATCGGCAAAGCCTGGATATCCAATACGTCCTATTCCATCACTCCCGCCAAACAAACTCACCCCTATAATGACTGTATAGTAAAAGGCCTGGCCCAGAGCCAATGTTACTAGTAGATAGTATAAGCCTGACACCCGAAGACTTATACATCCCAATATGCAAGCAAAAAGCCCAGCTATCAATAGACTTGCCGGTGCGGTTATCCAAAAGTCAGTAATGCCAAAACGGGTTATTAAAATAGCAGTTGAGTAAGCCGCCGATCCTACTATAGTAGCGTGGCAAAATGACCAAAGTCCTAAGTATCCGACAACAAGATCAAGGCTCATAGCTATTAGACCGAAAATCAAAATCTTGGCTATTAAACCCTGGATAGCCAGATTATTAAATACCGGTAATATTGCAAGTACAACAACAATAGAAGCTGCAATAACGAATGAAAATAAATTTCTTCTTTGCATTTTCATTATTGTAATCATTTTATGAATTTTGATCACGTTGCAAACATCCACTGCTTACCACTTTCTACCCAACAAACCCCGTGGTCTAAACAGCAACACGATTATCATAGCGATGTAGGTTGAAATGATTGCAAAAGGTGGAAAAAAGATAGCTACCGTTACATATAGCACACCGATTAGTAACGCGCCAGCCAAAGTCCCTTGCACTGAACCCACCCCACCGACGATAACAACCACCATACAAAGGAAAAAGATTCTGGGACCCATCCAAGAACTAACTCCTCCCAGAACCGGTGAACCTAAAAATGAAGCTAAACCAGCTAGCGCCAAGCCTATGCTAAACGCTCCCACCGCTATAGGTCTCAGGTTATAACCCAGTCCGGATATCATCTCCGCATCGTCCATCCCTGCGCGGATAATAGACCCAATCTTTGTCTTTTCTTGAACCAGCCAAAGAATAATAAATGCTGTGATACCTGAAAAGATTACCCATAGGCGATAAATAGGAAGCGATAATTCACCCACAGTAATATAACCACTCAAGAATTGCGGCTCATCAGCTACTCTGGTTTGTGCTCCCCAAATCCATAAAACGAGGTTCCCTAAGATATAAACCAATCCAAAAGTTAATAATATTTGTTGAAGCTCCTTTTTATAAAGGTGTCGTAAAAAAGCTTCATTAATTATTAGACCAATTATCCCGCTTGCAACTGTGGCTGCGAGCAGACCAAGTACCCAATTGCCGGTACTCTCGAGAACAGCTATCCCTATATAGCCCCCCAGCATCAAAAGCGCGCCGTGTGCAGCATTCACAATCCCCAACATGCCGAGGGCAATTGACAGACCTACGGACGCTATAAACAAGATGAATGCATACGAAAACCCATATATACAAATATTAGCTATCAAGTCCATAAATAGTTTTAACTAATCTTTAAAAGGTTATTATCGTTTTTGCTCTTTAAAATAAGACAGAAGCTATGGGGAGTTCTTTGCGGAAAGCCGCATCACTTTAAAAGAGTGTACCCCTCGTCCACCGGGCCTAGGGGTCTGCGCTTATCTCTGATAAAGGGAGCAGGGATAATTGTCGCAGCGGCAGGGGCCTGAGGGGGCTTTCCTCGGCAGAATTCAACAACCAGGCTGCCTTTCCCAACAAGTGAGGCCGGATTGCGGCTTTCCGCAAAGAGCTCCCCGTCGGCTCCCCACGCCTAGAAGCCAAGAAAGCAAAGAGGTAAAGTGATACAAAGTTTGTTTCATCTAATAATTCAATCTGCGGGGGGAATTCAGGCTATAGAAATGTGTCGAATTCCCCCAAAAGCGTTGCCTCTTTGATGGTAAAACAGCTCCTGATTTAGCATTCTTGACTTTGCTTAGCAGCTAAAATCACTAGTAAAGGAGCTGCTCTGAGACGTAGTGATTAGGTCAAGCCAACTATCCCAGCCAGAAATGACAGCAAATGAATTCTTGCATCTCCGTGATATCGTTGAAGATGCAATCGCGGAACTATTTCAGTAATTTTCTAGCTTAGTGCTTTTAACATAAAAGTTGTTTTATTCTTATTTCTTGACAAACTCCACTACTACCTTGCCATCCTTCAATTTTGAGATCATCTCATATGTCTTTACTACCTTTGGCAGGTAGCCATCGGCTGTTTTTTCGGTCTTTACCACGCGTGGAACACTAAGTCCTATTCGGTCAGAGTTGAACCATCTTGGTCCATAGGGTGTATCTATCTTGGTGGCGTATATGGCATCTCTCAATTTCTTGGGTGACGTGTCTCCACCAGTTGCCTCCAAAGCGGAAATTATTATTGTTGCAGTGTCATATCCATTAAGACCCATGTGGGTAGGATATTCACCAAATTTCTGTTTGAACTTATCTGCAAACTCCTTGGATCCTGGTGCGGGATCAGTCCAAACCCACTGATCAAAAGTAATGGCGCCAATTTCGTAAGCTATGCTTTTTAACTGTGCAAAATTTACCGGAAAGTCATACTCAGAATATACATCTATAATAGGGGCCTTCCTAAGTTTTGCATATTGTTTCCAGAAAGGTATTGTGGCGTTGCCTACTATCCATATCGCCGTAACATCCGCCTTTTTCAGTCCCATGATAATCGGCGAAAACTCTGTGGCTGTCATTGGAACCCATCGTTGTTGAATAACCTTGCCTCCTCTTTGCTCAAATCCTTCCTTAAAGCCTTGGATGTATTCGTAACCCGCCACATAGTCCATACCGACAGTTACAGCTGTCTTGTAGCCCAGTTCATCAGCAGCATATGCACCCGCCGCCTGCGAGTATTGCCGAAGGGTTCCGGTTGCAAGAAAATACCATTCACTCAAAGTAGCTATTTCATCGGCCTGCGGTGACCAAACAATGCCGGGTACGGTCATTCTGTCTAGATAGGGTGCCATTGCTATTACGCAGCCTGCGTTAAGTGCACCGATAATCGCTGAAACCTTATCCCTTTCTACCAACTTTCTTGTCTTATCCAAGGCTTGATCAGGGTTGCTTGCGGTGTCCTCTATTATTAATTCCAGCGGATGTCCAGCTGCCATGGTGGTCTCAGCAAATTTTAGTTCAACTCCCTTTTTGGCGGCTTCCCCCACTAGCGAGAGGTAACTTGTTAAATCAGCGATAAACCCGACCTTTATAGGTTCCTTTGCTTGTGTAGTGGTACCTACCAATAAACTTAACCCCATTACCACAACAATCAGATTCAAT
>CAYRFN010000007.1:0-45297 GCA_964423495.1 uncultured Desulfobacteraceae bacterium | reverse complement strand
AACGATCTAGTTTTTGCTACTTTCATTTTTCTCTCCTTTCTCATTCTGTGGTTTATAAGATTCAATAACGATCTAGTTTTTGCTACTTTCATTTTTCTCTCCTTTCTCATTCTGTGGTTTAAATGGTTATCATGTGAAATCACCTTCCCCACTGCAAGCCCACGGGGTGTTACCGCATAATCAATTCAAATAATGCGTAAAAGCTGAACATTATCATCAATAATGACTTCTAAATGTAGTAAGGGAAAAGTATCCCAACAAGCATCTGCACTGCAAAGGAGGCAGCCGGAAAGTGAAAAAGTAGCTGTGATCCTTTGTTGTGCTTTGTTGGTGAGACCAGGGAATATACCTGACTTTCTTTTAGAAGCGGCAAGCACCATATTCCTTACAATGCTGTGAGATTTCTCAAAAACATGACGACAAATCTTCCTGAACGTGTTGAGAACACTACATTTCGAGGGGACAGCCGTTTTTCCAGAGGTAATATGATCGGATATCTCATGAAAGGGCATATTGAGTTTTCCATCATGGTTCCGGTGCAGCCATGGTTTCAGAAAAAGCTCCAACATTCTAAGGAATGGAAAAGTGCCGGATGAAGGATAGACACTGGGGAGCATGAGGGAGTGCTGGGAAGGCTGTGCCAACCGTAATGCGGCCTTCATATACAGCTGATTAAATGCAGTCAAAGGAGAAGCCCGCGTGAACCTGTCTAAACCAGTAAAAACCAAAGGATGAAATCGTACAGATATTGTGGCGTCTTCATCAATTGACATCAACATAGCCATATTACTCGATCTTAATGGGGAGAAAAAGACGTTTATCATCCAGGGATTATTCAAGTATAAAGTACTTTTCTCTCAACCCCTCACTTATACGATACCCTTTACTATTCCAAATATTTACCTTCTTATAGGTAAAATCTGTCACTGGAAATTGCAATATATTTGATTTGCTCAAAACAATGCCGGGATTATCCCTCCACCATTTGCTACAATGGTCTGGCCAGTTATGTGATCAGAGCTATCAGAAGCCAAATATAGCGCTGTCTTGCTAATATCGTTCGGTTCACCCAGTCGGCCTAGTACTATCTTGCTGGCAATTTCCCTTTCCACCTCAGGTGAAGTCCTAATTTCGATATTCATATCCGTTTTCACCATTCCCGGCGCGATGGCATTAACACGTATTTTACTGTTTCCAAGTTCCAGAGCTAACTGCTGAGTTAGCAAAATAATACCTGCTTTGGCCACACCATACGCACCAATACCCGGGAGGGGGTATATGCCTAATTCTGATGCTATATTTACGATACTACCTCGCTTCCGCTTAACCATTTCACGAGCAACCGCCTGGCAACAAAAATAAGTCCCCTTAAGGTTGATGTTAATAACGCTATCCCAATTATTTTCATCACATTCAACTAAAGTTTGCCCGGGGATCCACATTCCTGCACAATTTACCAGGATATCGATTTTACCAAATTCGCCAACTACCTTCCGTACCATATTATCGACTTCAATCTTATGGGTAATATCTACCCTTTGAGCCAATGAGCGCCCCCCAAGCTGCCGTATCTCCTCGGCTACACCGTCCAGTTTGCCATCTTCAGTCACCACATCGCTGACGCATACAGCGGCACCTGCCTCGGCAAAACAAAGAGCGATTGCTCTACCTATCCCTCGTCTACCTCCAGTTACTATTGCGACATCTCCCTCTAAAGAATTCATAGCGCCTGCCATTTAGCCTCCTTATATTTATCGTGTAAGCCAGGTATGCTTTGGGAATCCTAAGGAACGGCTAATATAAAGGTAATTCTCTTTTCAACATATGGTGCCATTCTTATTATGGCCCATTCTGTATGGTAACAGGAAACTTCTGTCAAGAAAAAAATTAGTGTCCGCGCAGCAAGCGGCCGGTAATAGAAAGATCTTTGAGGAATGAATAATGTAATGATAATTCTATTTTCAACATACCGGTTCATCTCAATCATAGCATTTCGAGTACGCTAACAGGAAACTTCTGTCAGAAAACATTTACTAAAGGGCCGGCCTGTAATTTATCTAACTTATTAATATTAATATAATCAGACGTTTCAAAAAAGACCTTTTTGGTCAAAAAATAGGCGCCTTGCAATAGACTAGTTTCTAAGGGGGTCCCCTAGGAGTTTTGTAAAAAACAACGGGAAAGGGAAATTTGAATCCCTGCTAACCGCTGGATGCTAATAATATCAGTCGGTTATCAACCAAATAAAACGCTAGAGAAAATATTGGTAAGAAACCCTTTGCCTAATGTCCTACATCAAAGGTATGTCCGGGCTTAAATACTTTATATCACAAGGGATCTAACTTTGTGATTTTCGAAATATTGTCAGATTATTATTGCAATAAGATAACGTATTGATATATAGGGATAATCAACTATCCCGCAGGAAGCGGACGGCGTATTAAAACATAATAAACAATATTTGATTACAGAAAGGAGATTAAATGGAAGTTAGTAGTAGAGTAAAGAACCTGAGGGAAAAGGTAATAAATGCTACGCCTGAAGTTTGTTTGGAGAGGGCCTGGCTGATGACAGAATCTTCTAAAGAAACCGAGGGGCAACCGGAAGTAATTAGAAGAGCGAAGGCCCTGGAAAAGATATTGAGTGAAATGAGTATCGGGATCGATGACGGAGAGCTTATTGTAGGCAAGGCTACTAGCAAAGTTCGTGGGGGACCACTTCTCCCGGAGATTCAATGGGGGTGGTATCTTGAGGAAATGGATACCATATCGACAAGAGATTGGGACAGATTTGCACCGTTAACCAAAGACTACAAGGAAAAGATGAAACAATTCCTTCCTTATTGGAAGGGGAAGTCGTTGTACGATAAATGGCAATCGATGTGCCCAGGAAACTCTTTGAAACTAGTTAATGTAGCCGTTGCATCCTCTGCCTTTTGTAGTATTAACGCGAACCTAGCTCATTTTGGCATAGACGGGTCAGTCCTTACTAAGGGTTTAACCGCTATTAAGAAGGAAGTAGAGGAAGAACTGAAAAAATTGGATCCCGCAAGCGAAAAGGATTTCGAAAAGCAGCTATTTCTAAAGGCGGTATCTATCACTCTCGAATCAGTGCCTCATTTCGCAAAGAGGTATTCGGAGCTTGCCAATAGCCTGGCCTTTAAGGAAAAAAATATTGGAAGGAAAGTCGAATTAGAAAGAATTGTAGAGATATGCCGCCGGGTTCCGGCAAATCCGGCGACAGGTTTTTATGAAGCTTTACAATCGCTGTGGTTCTTATATATAGCACTTATGATTGAGGCATGGGGTTACGGGATAGGATTCGGGAGACCAGACCAGTATCTTTATCCCTTTTATAAGAATGATATAGAAAAAGGAATCTTAACAAAGGAAGAAGCTCGAGAGTTAATTGAGTTGCTGTACATAAAATTAAATGCGGTGTTAACCCCACAAGGTAGTGAAGCAGTGAAAACCTTCGCTGGTTTTGCCATATGGGCAAACATCACACTGGGCGGGATAACCAAAGATGGCAAAGATGCGGTAAACGAGCTAACATATCTTTTCCTTGACGCCGAGGAAAATGTGAGATTAATGTCGGAAGACCTCATAATTAGAATTCATAAGAGTAATCCTGATGCTTATGTTATGAGAGCGGTAGAGGTTCTAAGAACCTTGAGGGGCAAATTCAAATTCGTTAGCGATGAGATGACTACTAAGCAATTAATCAGGGATGGAAAACCTGTTGAATATGCAAGAGACTATATCATGGCAGGCTGTGTTACCCCTACTATACCTGGCTTTTCCCATGATATTCCCGGTGGTCTGCTAAACCTGCCACTGATGTTAGAGTTAGCCTTGAATAATGGCGTATGGCGATTAACCGGCGAACAGATTGGCCCAAAAACGGGAGACCCAAGAAAATTCAAGTCATATAGCGAACTATGGAATGCCTATAAGCAACAGGTGGAGGCTCTGATTCCCATTGCTGTATCTCTCAGGAATGTTGACAGAAAACTCTATGCGGAATATTGCCCAACGCCATTTCAGTCGGCATTTTATCCTCGTTGTATCAAAAGGGGTACAGATGTAACGAATGGGGGAACGGTTCCCTATGCATCGCAAGCTCTGATGGCTGTTGGCGCACCCAATGTTGGGGATGCACTGGCGGCGATTAAAAAGGGAGTTTTCGAGGATAAAAGATTTTCAATGGATAGGCTGATTGCCGCGTTAGATAAGAACTTTGCGTCTGAAGGGGAAGTGCTGCATATATTGGAGAGTTGTCCGAAATATGGAAATGATGATGATTATGTTGATTCTATAATGTGCGAGATAGTTGACCATTTTAGCGCCGAGATAAATAAGTATGAAAGTCTTCCGGGTATAGTGGGAAATGCAGCCGCTTTAGCTCTTACTTCTAACATACCTCTGGGTCAAATAGTCGGAGCTTTGCCAGATGGAAGAAGAGCGGGCGTCCCCTTCGCAGACGGTGGTATATCGCCATGCCAGGGAAGAAATATTAGCGGGCCAACATCAACCCTGAGATCTGTGGCAAAAATAAATCATGAAAAGCTTAGCGGTGGTTGCGTTCTGAACATGAGATTCAATCCGGATGCACTGCAAAATGAATCGAAGAGGAAAAAATTCAGTTCGCTTATCAGGACGTTCTTTGAAACTGGGGGATCTTTCGTTCAGTTTAACATAGTAGATACTGAAACATTAAAAGATGCCCAAAGAAATCCAATAGAATATAGAGATTTGCTGGTCAGGGTCTCCACGTATAGCGCATACTTTGTTGAGCTGAGTAAAGAGCTTCAAGACGACATTATAGCAAGATTGGAGGTTCAAGGAGTTTAGCGCTTGTAGAGTCGCCTGGTATGTGGGTGTTTGCTTTCAAGAAATCCTATTTTGTCTGTCGCCAACAAAACCTCATCTACTTATGATCCATAGCTCCATAGTTATTAACCGTCTCATAGTTGTCTAATATTCCGTCATTCGGATCTAATCAGAAGAATTGAACTTCAAAATGTCTAAAGTCGAAGAAGAAGGACGTTGGACAGTGGATAAGGAGAGCAATGAACGAGGGCTTGTCTTTCATATTATCCACGGATCATTTGTAGACGGCTATGGGATAAGAACGACTGTGTTCTTAAAGGGATGCCTTCTCCGATGCATCTGGTGCTGTAACCCGGAGGGCCAGGAGTGCCATCCTCAATTGAAAGCGACTGCCAGACTTTGCAATGGATGTGAAAGGTGCATTGCCATTTGTCCCACAGGCGCCATTCTCCTTGACGCCAGCACCGGGGAAAAGAGGCTTTCTGTTAATCGCGTAAAGTGCACGGATTGCGGGAAGTGTATCGATGTATGCTACACAGGCGCTCTTGACTGGTTCGGAAAATACTATACCGTGGATGAGCTCTTCGATTTGGTGAAAGGGGATGAACCATATTACCGCGCATCAGGAGGTGGGGTGACCCTCGGTGGGGGAGAGCCGACCTTACAGCCGTCTTTTTTACTCCAATTTGTTAGAAAATGCCGCCAAAACCACATCCATACGGCTCTGGATACCTGCGGATATATCACAACCGATGACGGGTTGAAAGCTTTTGAAGAGGTTGACCTTGTGCTCTATGACATAAAGGGCATCGATTCGAAAGAACATCGAAAGAATACGGGCATGTCCAACGAAGTCATTCTAAAGAACCTGAAATGGCGTGACTCCCTGCGTAAATCCATTATCGCCAGGATTCCTCTTATTCCTGGTTACACGGATACAGACACCAACCTTCGGGCAACGGCGGAGTTTCTCTCTGGCCTCAACTCTCTGGAGAGAGTGGATCTCTTGGGTGTCCATGAATACGGTAAAGTGAAATATGAGCAATTAGGGAAGGAATATAGATTGCGCAACGTTCGACACATATCTGACGGACGTATGGAAGCGATAAAGACCTTGTTTGAGGCGTACGGGTTGAAAACCCAGATAGGGGGATAATATTTGGTTAAGCGAAGGAATAAATCAAGCTTGGCTGGCTAGCGATGGAGGGCGGTGACAGAACTAAAATGAGTCTTACACCCTCCTCGCAGATAGCCGCACTGCCCGACCCCCTTGATGCTGCCAGAACGGGCCTTACTGACATCGCTTTCCAGTAGTATCCGAAAAGCCTTCGCTTATCGCACAGAGAACACTGTCAATGGCCTTTATTATCTCTCTTTCACTTAGTATTTCCCAAATAAGTCCGGCCATTTTTCTATCACGGCCTGCCTTTGTTCTTCTGTAGATGTCTGCACAGGGGGGAAGTCTTTCATCCAGTGATATGGCCGGCAGGCATTTATAACAACCTTTGCTGTTGTAAAATCACCGGCTTCCCTCTTATCCGGCCATAAAGACGGATCTAATGGGCTGGAGAGCAGCCCCTTGATGATTTGTATGCCGCGTTCTGGGTCACACCTTGTGGTTACCGCCCACATCACTTCATCCCAGTTTGACGGATCTATGTCATCATCTACTACTATGGCATATCTTCCATTGCAGGAGCCTCCAGACAATAACGAGGCAGCGAGAAATCCCACCTGTTGGGCATGACCAAGATGCATCTGCTTGATAGATACAGCGCTGACTATTCGCAGGCCAGGGCCATGTACGTACACACCCTTTATGCCCGGCATGCGCAGCACATCAAGCAAATTCCACAGCCGCGAAGCAGTATGTGTAGGTATCGGCCACCAACTGAATGCCGGTGGTTTTAACGGAGGTTGTCCGTGTATTATGGGGTCATCCCTGTGATATATAGCTTTTATATGAACGACCGGCTCAGTTCTAGCGCCTGAACCGTAATAGCCCGTCCACTCGCCAAATGGGCCTTCTTCTTTACTCTCAACCGATTTTGGAGGTGAAAAACCCTCAATAGCTAACTCCGCTGTAGAGGGTATCGGCAAACCCGTTACTTTGCCTTTCACGATCTCAACAGGTTTATTTCTCATATATCCTGCAAGTTCCAGTTCCGATACACCCCAGGGTATTTCCATTCCAGATAAATAATAAAGATTTAGATCCTGACCAAAGCACATGACTACGGGACAATTCTCACCTCTGGCCCAATATTTCTCTCTTATCATCGTAGCATGCTTACCTGGCGATGCATAAAAAGAAAGCGTCTTTTCATCATGGACCATAACCCTATAGGTACCGCAATTTACAAAGCCGGTATCCGGGTCCCTATTAATTGTTACAACTCCTGTACCAATATAGCGGCCACCATCCAATTCATGCCATTTAGGAACAGGGAATTTGAGGATATCAATATCGTCACCTGTTATACTGTTTTCCATAACAGGACCTGTTGGTAGTTCGACAGTAGGAACAGGTTTAAAAGTGTTGAACTGATCTTTCCATTGTCTGACTACCTCCAGATTTGGTGTATCTTCGGGTATGCCAGAGGCTATCTTTAGTCTTCTGGGTGTCTGTACGACATCCGATGCCAGCCTGAAGCCCTTAGGGTAGTCTTTTATCTCATCAAACAATAGGGCTGGTCCTTTGCGCAGGGCCATTAGCTCTGTTATCGTGCCTATTTCTAAATTCCAATCGGCTCCCTTTACTGTCTCTAATTCGCCTAATTCATCCAACTTATATACAAAACCTCTGAAATCATCGAACATTTCGAGTCTCCTATTTAATTTTGTCAAATCATACAGCTAAATAATTGCTATTTTCCATACTAACCCATTGATTGTAGAAATTCGTCCATAATTGCGTCACTAAATTGAACATCATTGATATGGGCATCTATTTTCCGGACTGAAATAGCAGGCTTCAATCCTTTTTCCAGATGCTCGATAAAAAGGTTGTTCTTTTCTGGGTCGTGGTACTTTTCACCCGCCCTATCCCAAGCTGAGAAGCCGCGGGTCGGAATAAGAACTTTTACTGTCCCGGTTGCCCGATTTAGTTTATCAGCTATTTTTGTAGCCAATAGTTTTAACTCTTCAGAAGTAAGTAGTACTGCTGTACCCTGTGGACTGTGAAAAATAATATCACGATCTTTGTATTTATCGGGTATAGTATCTGGGCCCAGGAACTGAATATAACCGGAGTGCCCGGGCGTTATGATCTGGAGGATTCCTTTAATGCCTGCAGCCTCTAATCGATTTGGCCCAGCGGTCGCCAACCCGCCAAAGAGATCGTTTCCCACCTCGTTAATGCCAAGCTCTATTGTTCCTACTACTGGTTCACTGCCAACAAACTCTTCGAGGGCTCTACCCCCTACCCCTACTGTATGAAATATCACGACCTCATATCCTTTTCTTTCGAGAGCCGATTTCACTTTAAGTCCACATTCGGTGGTAGTGCCAAGCATACTCATAACCACCATAGGATTATCACCGTGGGATATTGGCACCATGTCCGATATCTCCACCATACCACAAATTGCCCCTGCGGCATTCATTAGGATCCGTTTGGTCAACCTGTTTAAACCTTGTATATCAGCTACCGAAGGCATGATCGTGATATCCTTGGTGCCGACATATCCTTGTGCACCTGCTTGGGCGACCTTGGTAGAAACGAGAAGCTTTGGTGTCCCTACCGGTAAGTCCTTCATGACAGCAGAGGCCATGCTACTCCCCATTGACCCACCTATAGCGATTATGCCATCGATTCGCTCCGAATCGTATAATTCCCCAATTGCTTTTCTTAAACCGATTATCATTATCTCAGAAGCTTTTTTGCCACTGCCACATGTCCTAACCTCCTCAATGCTACTATGAGCGGCTTTCAAAATCTCCTCTCTTGCTATATCAGGAACTATAGTAGGCTCTCGTAAGGTTCCACAATCAATAACTACGGGGCGATGACCTCTTACCTGCACAATATCCCTTATGTATTGAATTTCATCGCCTTTTGTATCAAGCGTCGCCAGGCATATGATGTTTTTTTTTCTCATAGCTGATGCCACCATATGTTGCTTGCCTCTGGAAGTTCCGGACTCTCCCGTCCAACCGACCAAGTAGCCCACTGACCTGATCCGGTTTAAATCACTCACTGCTGATGCTGGCATCTCTCAGAGTACTAACTCGGAACCCGGACCGATTTTCGCGGGTCAGGTCACAGTGGTTTGCTTGAAGATTGACAGTAGGTCCTACTATTATGCTTTTTAGACCTTGCGTTGTTCACGCGGCATCAGAACCCGTAGTTAGGCGGCCAAATCTGATCGCGGGGCATATGATCGATGATCTCTGCACCATTTTCAGTAACGATAAGCATATTTTCAAGCCTGACGCCACCGACACGGTGCTCGCCTTCCAGGGCTTCAATAGCAATACACATGCCCTCCTCAATCGGCTGGGGATGTTTCAATGAAAACTGTCGGTTAATGACAGGTAGATTATATCCACCGATTCCCATTCCATGACCTATCTCAACCGTGAGAACTTCTACTTCATCTTTGTACCCCCAGCTGGTGGCCGGCGCCATGTGTTTGGCAGCATCTGCCGTGGTGGCTCCGGGTTTGATGGCATCGATGATTCTATCGACGCGGTCCAGCAACTTCTTATACAGGTCATTTTCCTTGTCATTCGGTTTTCTGCCTGCGATGAGCGTACGATAGGTGCAACTGGCATATCCCATATAAAAAACGTGACACAGGGGCATATAAACCAGATCACCTGTTTGGATGATGCGATCTACCCCCCTGAGCCCCCTTTCAAAGCTCATGGGCCCTGTATATGGTGCATTTTCGGGTTTACAGGTCTCAGCACCGGCCTCAAAGCATGCGTCTACATCAATACGTCGCAGCTCCAGGTCACGCATACCAGGCCTCAGCTTTTCCCATATTCTCCACCATGCTGCTTCGACGATTGCAGCGACCATTTTCATACAAGTAATCTCGTCTCTCAGCTTTATTGTCTTCGCCTCCGTGAATATCGGTACCGCGCTGACCAACGTTATACCTTCTGCCTGAAGCGCGTCGGTGGCATAACCGTCAAAGCCAAAGATGCCTACCTTCTCATTTTTCAAACCCCGTTGACCGAGTTCATCCGCAATCTCAGCTGCAAATAGCTTCGCTTCATCGCGACTGGCTTCCTCACCAATACAGCCACCTAACCAGGAACGGGCACATCTGTGGTGCTTTATCCAGGGTGCCTGGTCTGGCTGCTGTTGATAATCACCGGCATGATGATAAACAATCGGGTCATGCTCTCCAAAGAACAGCGTGTAGTATAGCTGAGGTTCCCAGCTTGCACCAACACAACCGGTTAAATACCTCACATCAGGCGGACTGGAGACCAGCAACGTTGCAACGCCATGCTTTTTCATGATCTGGCGCGCCCTTTCGGCCCTCTCCCGCCTCAGACGCTCAACGTTCAGCCGTTCTTGCCAGTCTACCGCCGTTGGACCAAAAGTTAACTTCGATGACATAGTTACCATGACTTACCTCCTTGTCTAAATTATTTTATTTTGGCATCAATTATGCCGTGTCTATTAATATCCTAGCGTCTACATCCGCTAAGGTTAAAACCCTTATAATGAAATCTTCCAGGTCCTTGTCAATATTTTTCAAAAACCGCAAATGATCATTTTTAAAATGCATTCGCAAGAACGTACAAATGGCTCACTCTTGTCCAAAATCGCATTTTATTGGACAGAATCTAAGCCCAAACATAGTTCTTACCACATGATGATCGGCAGGAGACCAAACCGCCCGCCTGTCTAAGATGCCATTTGCGGTGGCATGCACAACACGTTCAATTTGCTCCTGTCAGCTTTCGAACCTGAAAAGAGATTGACGCAGCCCCAAAAGGGCTCTATGTATACTATTAGGAAACCCCTGTCAAGAAAAATTTTGGAATAGAAAATGGTCTCGAAAATTTGGGCAATGTCGCAATCTCTGGTCAGTTCCAAAAGAAAAAAGCCGAGCATGAGTAAAAAGCGAAATAAGTAAAGGCCCGAGTTCAAGGCCGAGACGGCTCTTAATGAGTTATATAAAATAAGGTTATTTTGCCTCCAACTCCAGAGGGGCAGGCAAAGAATGTAGGGACTTTGGCTTTAAAACAACCGAAGGCATCAGCTTCTTAGAGTAAGCAAATCCCTCAGCCTCTCGAGCGTCCCCATACTCATCTTTTAGCTCGTCCAGTGGACCAGCGTCTAATGCTCTCATGGGACAGGAGTTAGCGCATATGGGCTTCATCCCCTCCGACCACCTGTCCAGACACAAGTCGCACTTCTGCATTTTGGCATTCGGCTCTGAGCCGAATTGAGGTGCATCATAGGGGCAAGCCTTTCGGCACGCAAACTCACAGTCCTCCCCACCTATACAGACTCCTCTGTCCACAATGACGATTCCGTCCTCTATCCTCTTGGTGATAGCATCAACTGGACACGCCTTCATACAAAGTGGTTTAAAACAATGGAAACAAGCATTGAAAAGATAACTCACCGACAAGTCGGGGAATCTACCCTTCTCAATAGCCGTTACTCTTATCCAGCTCGCTGGGCCTGCCGGCACGTCATGCCAGTCCTTACACGCTATGATGCAGGTATTGCACCCAGTACAGCGTGATTGATCGAAATAGAATCCTAATTGCACCGATTGATCTCCTATAGCTTTTCAACCTGCACCAAGCCAGTGTTATACGGGAAAGCCCCGCCGGGCGAATGATGATCCCTTGTCAAGACATTCGGGTTCCCTCCCTTATCCACGCCGGCTTTGTCCGGCTCATACCAGGCCCCCTGGGGGATATCAACCACACCGGGCATGATTCTCTCCGTCACTTTAGCCGGGATGATAACCACCCCCCGATCATTAAAGACTCTAACCCTGTCCCCATTTCTTATCCCTCTGACCTCAGCATCGGTACTGTGTATGAGCATAGCCTGCGGCTCGAGTTCCCTCAGCCAGGGAATATTGTCAAACTGTCCGTGCGTCCGCCTCTTGAAATGAGTGGTAATGAGCTGGAGGGGGTACTTCCTAACAAGAGGATCATTCTTGCTTTCCCAGTTCTCAATATACTTTGCCACGGGCGGAACCTCAGGGTCATTGAGCTCTGCCAACTCTTGAGAATATATCTCTATCTTTCCCGAAGGTGTAGGGAACGGATTGTTGATCGGGTCCTCAATCTGTTTTTTAAAGGCAACATAAGGCTCCTTAAGCTCAATCCGATAGATCCCCTTCTCCTTGAACGCCTCATAGTCTGGAATCTCAGATTCAGCCACCTCCCGCCTTAACAACTCATCCTCAGTCTCGTCACCAAAGTTGGTCATGCCTAAATGGGCAGCCAATTCTCGGGCTATCTCGAGGTGAGATTTACATTCGCCTACGGGTTCGATCACCTTGCTCACGATGCCATAGAACGGGGTTCCCACACCAAAGTTGATGTCACTTCTCTCCAAGAAAGTGGAAGTCGGCAAGAGGATATCAGCAAATTTCGCGGTGGGCGTCATAAATTGCTCAAGAACCACAATAAACTCCAGCTTATTTTTTAAGGCCTGTTTTATTTTATTAATGTTTGGGTACTGATTCAGATAATTGGTATTTAATATCACAGCCCCTCGAATGTCGGCGGAGTAATCGCCACATCTCCCCTTCAAGATTAAATCTGGGAGATATACATAGTGAACCCCTGAAGTAAGATACACGGATGGGCGACCGCCTTTATCCACCTCTCCCGCAACCGGGTTGGTCCCGTCTTCCGGTCTGAGGGCAAGGCCGTATCTCATCTTGTAAGGGTACCAACTCGACCCCTCCCAGCATCTCATCCCGGCGCTTCCCCCACAAATACCGATGTTGCCCGTCATGGCAGCCAAAGTGCTCGCCGCCCGGTGATATTGTTCCCCATAGGCAGTACGACCCGGGGCGATGCCTGTCATCAGAGCCGCCGGCTTAGTAGTAGCATATTCCCTTGCCAGATTCTCGATGGTGGCGGCCGGCACCCCACTAATCCCCTCCGCCCAGGCCGGTGTCTTAGCTACCCCATCCTCCACACCAAAGACATAATCCTTAAAATGCTCAAAGCCTATGGTATACTTGTCCAGGAATGCCCCATCGTGAAGGCCCTCTTTTATGATGGTGTAAGCCATAGCTATCAACATGGCAGCGTCTGTGCCAGGCCTGATTGGTATCCACTGGTCAGCAAGGATAGCTACAGTATCAGTGTAGCGGGGGTCAATAGCCACGATCTTAGCCCCCGCTTCCCGGGCTTGGGCCAAGTACCAGGAGGTATTGGTGCCGGTTACCGTGATTGCTGGGTTCCATCCCCATAAGATAATGAGACGAGAATTTAGTAAGTCATCTCTGGAATTTCCGGCGCGCCAAGTACCGTATGTTGCCAGTGACGCATATACGCCTCCCTGGTAGGAAGCCACCCCCCAGACTCTGGTGTAGCCACCGATATGACAAAGCAACTTATGCATATGTCGGGCGTTATGTATCTGGCATATGTCACCCCCTCCCCACATATACACGGTGCTGGCGGGTCCGTAGGTATCCTTGACTCGCATCAGTTCCTTGGCTACCGTATCCAGGGCCTCCTCCCAGCTGACACTTACAAATTTCCCCTCGCCCCTCGCCCCGACCCTTTTCATGGGGAATTTCAGCCGATCAGGAGCATAGACCCGTTGACGATAGGCACGCCCTTTCCAGCAAGCCCTTAGTTGAGGCTCGTCTCCATCATCCGTCTCAATCCGAGTGATCGCCCCATCTTTCACATGCACTTTAAGCACACATGTGCCACCACAGTGACTTGCACAGGTGGTTACAACCACCCTTTCTGATTCCTTTAAGCTCTTTACCTCTTGCGCCATCTTACAATATCCATATATTGTGTTTAAGAAAGGACTAAGCTTTAAACAATTTCCTTGCATTCAGGTGATAAATCTTATCTCTCTGCTCCACTGTAAGCCTTGTTCGGCCAATAAAATCGATGGATGTGGCTTCAGCCTTTTCCACATAGGGATGGTCTGTACCAAAGAGAATTTGATCTGGTCCCATAACCTTAAGGCAGAGCTCCAAGGCCTCGGGATTACCAACAGCAGTATCGTAATAAAAATGTTCTAAATATTTGGAAGGTTGTTTGCTCAGATTTGCTTTTCCAGATAATTCTGGATCAACGTTGGAAGCTTCAATGAACGTATTTAACCTTCTGTGAATGTATGGGATAAAGCCCCCAAGATGGCAAAGGATAATTTTAAGATTTGGGTGTTTCTCCATAAAGCCATCTAAGATCATATGGGCTGCTGTGAGTGAGGTCTCGGCTGGGTAACCAATCATAGGCGTGAGCATGAATTTTTCCATCTGATCCCTTCCATAAGCGTTCTGGGGATGGACAAAGATCGGCGCCCCCATCTTATCGGCTTCAAGGAAGAACTCTTCAAATTCGGGCTCGGAAGGGCGTTTCCCGGCAATATTAGTGGGAATGGCAACTCCCTGTAGACCTAAATCTTCTATGGCGCGATGGAGTTCCCGGCAACTGAACGCCACATCGACAGATAGAGGCACATCGGCGAAAAAGAGAAGCCGCTGAGGTTTTTTTTGACGGACTTTGGCAAAATAATCATTTAATTCCTGGGTCATCTGCTTCCTCTTTCCCGCTTTTTTTACTTCCTCGCTTGCCCCCATGTAGACGGGCATCGAAGGGAAGGAGAAAACTGATTTTTCCAGGCCAAATTGGTCCATTAACTCTAATCGTTGCCCTTCATCAAAACGCTGCATATGATATCCCGACTCCTTGACCTTGCTAAATGTAGAGGCGGGATGCGGGGTACCGACCACCTCCTCTAATTTTTTCCATAGAGCCGGCGCGAAGAAATGGGAATGCACATCGATTTTATTTGTTATCGAAATTTCTTTTTCTTGCATCTTTGATCTCCTTCCTTAGATACAAGAATCCTTACTGCAATTCTGTGATCCATTCGTCAAGTGACAATACCAAATCAAAATGATAAGCCACGCTTTTTAGGAAGTGAGGTGAAAAGAAGTTTCTTTTTTAGAGAAAAAGTATATAGGATTTTCCATTGTGTCAATGGAGAAAGGCCCAGACAATGAATCAACTTGATTTAGGCGGGGGGGCGGAAAAGTTCAGTCAAGATCCCACCTTCTTTTGTAGTGTCAAAGTAAACACATCCCCCTTGACCAAATCGTTGGCTGAAGATCACTTGAAACCCTTTATTCACAAGCTTCTCCGTATCATTGTCAAGGTCATTGGACAAAAAGGCAATATGTTGGATTCCTTCGCCCTTACTTTTAAGAAATTCCTTGGCCAAAGATTCTTCATCGGTCGGTTGAAGTAGTTCAATAAGTATTCCACCCACGGCACACATCCTGATTATCGGCGTGGTTATCAGCGGCTTACCCCGTAACAGACCTTCCGAAGGGGATAAATGTATCGTCTCAAAAGGCCCAATTCCCAAGGTTTGGTAGTACGAAACGGCACGTTCCATATCTTTTACAACAACACCCACGTGATGGACAGTATCAAAAGGTGGTTTTCCGACCTCTAGGTTAGTCATTTTTATCTCCCAACCTATTTGTTGATGTAATAAAATTATGGCAAGAACTTACATTAATCAGGGTTAAAATTTAGGAACATTAGCCTTGTGTGTCAAGATTAATAAGAAAGCCTGCCCCATTTTTTTCTTGACAGAGGTTTCCGATAAGTATACGAATTTAAGTATTTTTAGATTTGAAGTTAATTAATATTAGATCGATTTATTATATGATATCAATAAGTTGATATCTAAACAAAGCGTAAACCCTAAGAATGTCAAATCAGTAAAAAGTGCTATTCATCAACTCCAACGAGCCTCTCAGGTTTACAAAATTAAAATGAATGACCCCGCCGCAAGCGGAGGGGTATATAAAATCATAATAACGCCGGTTAAAAAACAACGAAAGTAGGTCATGGCGAATTTAGCGTTATGAGATTCGCCCCCTGTTCATGTCATGAGGAAGACCGAATGTGTGCTTCACAAGAACAGGTTAGGATTGCACACTATCTTTGGGGAGGGGAGGTGAAAAATCAAGAGAGAGATTCATAGAAGAGGTGCTCGAGTTTAGCCTGAAGGCATTCTATAATCCAATGGGCTTTACTTATGAGACGGGGTCAGTGAGCTGATCCTACGGCGAAACGATAACATTTTTAACTGTATGAGGAGGACCAAATGAAGACAAAAAAATTGTGTATTTTTTTGACTATAGTGATTCTGGTTTTTTCACTGTGTACAGGTTCCATCGCCCTTGCTAAGAAGGAACCAATAAAGATTGGACTTGTGACCGATTTGACGGGTTTTCTTAATATTTGCGGGATATATATCAGGATGGCCGCCATTATGGCGTTGGAGGAAGCCAACAACACAGTGGCGGGCCGGCCAGTTGAGTTTATTATTGAGGATGAAGCAGGCAGCCCCGCCACCGCAATGGATAAGGCCCGCAAACTGGTCGAAACCGATAAGGTATCCTTGCTTCTTGGGCCCTTTCACGGGGGCGCTGTCGTTGCCCTGGCCAATTATTGCACAAAAGTTGGGATCCCTCAATTGGTCACCTGGTATAGTATACCGAGTGCCACGATGTTGAAAACCAAATGGACTTGGTGTGCCATTGGAGCACTGGATCAGATGTCTGTTGGTGGAGGCGCTTATATGTATGATGTCTTGGGTTATAGAACTGCAACGACTTTAGGACTCGACTACGTGGCTGGCCGCGAATTTATGGGCGGCGCTACGCGTACCTTTCAAAAAAAGGGCGGGAAAATCATTCAAGAACAATGGATGCCTATGGGAACCAAGGACGTTGCCCCTTACCTGACCAATCTAAAGGAAGCCGATGTTTTTATGCCGTGGTGGGCTGGGGTTACCCACAACGTTGGTATGCGGCAGATCAGGGAATATGGTGTCAAAATGCCCATTTTTATGGCCCAGGCTGGATGGATGGATACCCCCAAACAGCTCCAGGATATTGGGGATTATGGTGTAGGAATGATGAACAGTGACGCCTATGTTTGGACCATTGACACCCCTGAGAATAAGGCCTTTGTTGATCGATTTGTGAAGAGATGGGGCGAGCTACCTGCAGGTCCTGCTTATGGTGGGTATTTCAATATGAAGATCGCACTCGAAGCCCTCAGAAAAACTGGAGGGGATACTTCACCCAAGGCGCTGGCCAAGGCCCTGGACCAGACCAGAGTAAAAGGTTTCTTGGGGGATATTTATTTTGGTGATGCCCGCCTAGGAGTTGGTAACTATTTTGTTCAAAGGTGTATAAAAACGGAAGACAAAGAACAACCATACCGCACCGAAGTACTTGCAAGATATCAAGTTCGACCAGTAAAAGCCGGGGATAAGATTAAATTCGAGATAGTCGATTCTGAAATTCTAAAGTAGAAAGACCATTAAGCCTTTGACCTCAAGGCATGGCGGTGGGTGAGGGTGTTACCCGAGACGCCCTCGCTCGCTGCTAGAACTGACTTTTTAGGGTGGAAATGTGGATCTCGTCCTACTCAATCTATTGAACGGCATTTCATATGGTATAGTATTATTTCTCATTGCGGCCGGACTATCGGTGATTTTGGGGGTCATGGGCATTGTCAATTTAGCCCATGGGGCCATATTTACCGTTGGCGGGTTTATTGGCTTAACCGTGGCCCATCAGACCGGAAGTTTCCTGCTGGGCATTCTCGCCGGTGCAGCGGGCAGCGGAGTGATCGGTGTCCTTATCGAGCGGGGAATTTTGCGTCTTCTGTACAAGCGAGATCTCCAACAAGTCCTGGTAACCTTTGGTTTTGTATATATTTTTACCAATCTGATGCTCTGGATTTGGGGACCATTCCCCAGAAGTGCTTTTGTGCCCTCCTATTTTTCAGGTTCCATTCCGATTGCTGGGTTTTCGCTCCCCGTGCACCGCTTTGCGGTTATTGGATTCGGGCTCGTCATATGCCTCATCCTGTGGTGGGTGCAAGACAAGACCAAGGTTGGCGCTATTATTCGGGCGGGGATGGATGATGCTGAAATGGTATCCGGATTAGGCATTAATCTTACCCCCATAAACACACTTTGTTTTCTTTTTGGATCATTTGTTGCCGGCGCCGGGGCTGTCATAGGCGTACAGTTATTCGGGAGTGTCACCTTCAATGACGGTATGGATATGCTGTTAGTGGCCATCGCAGTGGTCGTTGTCGGCGGTGTGGGGAATGTCCAGGGGGCTCTGGTAGGCGCTTTGATCATCGGTATTATTGATACCTTTGGCCGGGTTTATTTCCCGCAAATTGCCGAGTTTACGATGTACATGCTGCTCATCTTGATTCTCATTGTGAGGCCGTCGGGCCTTCTGGGAAGAAGCTTATGAAATTGGAGTAGATGGTGCCAAAAAAATATCGAAGTTTTGTAATTCGTCTTGTTCCTTTCATCGTCATTGGATTGTTCCTGCTAATATTGCCCAGTTTTGCTGGCCTGGCTCTCGTAAGCTTGGCCACCAAGATTCTTATTTACGGGCTCCTTGTCATGAGTTTGGATCTTCTTGTGGGCTATACGGGCCTTTGGGCCTTCGGGCACGCGGCGTTTTTCGGTATCGCAGCCTATACCTCAGCGATACTCATAGTCCGATTCAATTTCACCAATTTCTGGATAACGTCGCTGGCTAGCCTTCTGTTGGCGCTGTTTGCTGCTGCCCTCTTTGGCCTGATCGCACTGAGGGTATCCCAGATCTACTTCTTGTTAATCACTCTTGCAATGGGGCAACTGGTCTACGGTATTGTCAGGACAAGTGCCGGGCAGTTGGGCGTCATAACCGGGGGGAGTGATGGCATAGGCGGCGTACTCTATCCGGACTTTGGGTTCTACTTTTCACCGAATAGTTATTATTATTTTACCCTGGCCGTTGTGATCCTATGCGTTTTTATCATGTATCGCATTGTTCACTCCCCTTTGGGATACAGCCTGCAAGGGAGCCGGGAAAGCGAAATCAGACTACGCACACTCGGCTACAACACATGGTTATATCGCTACGTTGCCTTTCTCATCGCGGCCTTGTTTGCCGGTGTATCGGGCATATTGTACATTTATTATAATGGGTATATTTCTCCTGATGCCATTGGCGTAGAAGCCACTGGATTCCTGTGGTTGATGATCATCATCGGGGGCAGCGGAACACTATGGGGGGCATTCGTCGGCAGTGCAGTGGTATTGGCTCTGCAATATTTTGTTAGTACGGTTACACCCGAGCGATGGCCTTTGATATTCGGCGGCTGTTTTGTTGTGGCTGTCATTATTTTTCGAGAAGGTATTTTTCCCAAGCTAAGGAACTTATGGAGTAAGGTGATCAATTATGGCGTTATTAGAGGTTGATGGTTTAGGGAAACGTTACGGGGGACTAGAAGTACTATGTGACGTTTCTTTTCGTCTGGAACCCGGAGAGCGAGTGGCGTTGATCGGTCCCAATGGGGCCGGAAAGACAACCCTCCTCAATGTGCTGACCGGCTTCGTCGCCTCGGAAGCGGGTCAGATTTCCCTGCTCGATCAGGACATAACGAAGATGCCTTCCCATAGACGCGTCGCCCTTGGTCTGGCTCGGTCTTTTCAATTAAATACGCTGTTTCCCAGTCTTAATCTGCTTATCAATGTCTTGCTGGCCATCCAGGGCATTCAAACCATCCGTTATCATTGGTATCGGCCTATGAAGGCCTATGCCAATAATATGACAAAGGCCCAAGAGCTTTTAGATTTGGTTGGCTTATGGAAGGAGAGGAACGCTCCTGTTGCTGCTTTGAGTTATGGGCAACAACGGTTGGTGGAGATAGTTTTGGCCTTAGCCTCAAAGCCTAAGCTATTATTGTTGGACGAGCCCAGCGCAGGTCTGACCAGTGAAGAGTCTGACCAGTTAGGTGACATGATTCATCATATCACGAAAGAGACCACGGTTTTATTTAGTGCCCACGATATGGATCTGGTGTTTTCTTTGGCCGACCGGGTTATGGTGCTCTATTATGGAAAAATCATTATTCAAGGAACGCCCGAAGAGATTCAAAACGACCCCAATGTTGGAGAGATCTATTTAGGTAGCGAGGAGTGATCAGGAGATGCTCGAATTGTCAGATGTACATACGTTTTATGGGGAAAGCCACATACTCCAAGGCGTTTCCCTGCGTGTTCAGGAGGGTTCAGTGGTCGCCCTTCTTGGACGCAACGGAATGGGCAAGACCACGACGGTCCGATCCATAGTCGGTTTTACCCCACCGCGCTCCGGGAGCATTCGTTTTAAGAAGACCGAGGTACAAGGACTGCCAAGCCACATGATCTGCCAGATGGGCGTCGGTTTGGTGCCACAAGGGCGACGTATTTTTCCCTCACTCTCCGTAAGTGAAAACCTCCTCATAGGGGCACGGGGGGAGGGGTGGTCCTTTGAAAAAATATATGCCCTCTTTCCCATTTTGAAGACACGGGCCAAACAGAAATGCAATCAACTCAGTGGCGGAGAGCAACAGATGGCCACCATCGCGCGAGCTCTGCTGACAAACCCCGATTTCCTTTTGATGGATGAGCCATCCGAAGGGCTCGCTCCTATCATAGTAAGGGATGTAGGCCGTGTTGTCTCACAATTGAAGAGCGAAGGGCTCTCCATTTTATTGATAGAACAAAACGTACCTTTGGCCTTAAGGGTCAGCGATTATGCCTATGTCTTGCACCACGGCGAAATAGTACATCATTGTAGCGCCGACGAGCTTGCCGGGGATAAACAGATTCAGGCCGAGTATATTGGCGTGGCAAAGCGTCTAACTTAGTGAAAACCATGGGATCGAAAGGTAACCTCTCCCCCTCTGTGTGCCGTTTCCCGTTATTGTAAAACTCCATGCCCCTGCTGCTGCTCAGAATTGTTAAACTGAAACATGAGGGTTCCGTGACCAATAAAGGTGATCTCAAAATCTCCGGCCGTTGTCTTAAAAAGATCCTTATCAAAGGTCATAGTTTTTCTCCAGCCTAAACTTTACGTTTAAATTAAACCCCCGCCCTCCATCAAAATGGTTTGCCCGGTGACATATCGGGACGCATTCGACGCAAGAAACACCGCCACGTCGGCGATATCATCGGTCTCCGCTATGCGCCCCAACGGCAGTGCGGTCTCGATATTCTTTAACAGTTCGGTGTTGCGCCAGGTCAGTTGACTGAATTCCGTCCTCGTCAGCCCGGGAGCAATGCCATTGGCCCGTATGCCATACTCACCCAATTCCCTTGCTAGGTAACGGGTCATCATGACCACCCCTGCCTTGGCAGTACCGTAAGCCCCCATTTCTATCATGGATGCCTTGAACGCCTGCTGTGTAGATATGTTGATAATATTACCCTTCTTTTGTTCAACCATTCTTTTGCCCACCGCCTGGGCGCAAAGGAAATAGCCCTTGAGATCAACATTAATAATCTTATCCCAATCACTCTCAGCTAACTCAAGCAGGGGCGATCTGATTAATATCCCTGCGTTATTTACCAGAATATCAATAACTCCGAATTGATCCATCACCTTCCGAACCATGCTCTCAACATCACTTTTCCGGCCGGTATCAGCCCGGATAGCCATAGAATGCCTGCCAAGGGCCTGAATCTCCTCAGCCACACCTTGTAGTTGACCATCCTTACTCCCTTGGCTACAGACAGCCACATCAGCTCCGGCCTCAGCAAAGCCCAGGGCAATAGCCTTGCCTATCCCCTTACTTCCTCCCGTGACAAGGGCAATCTTCCCTGTCAAAGAAAGATCCTTTATGCTCATTTTTCTCCCCTCCTACTAAATATGCAAGCTACAAAGCATCCCGGACTTTTTTGAGAACCTCGGCAATCTTTTGCACATCCAGGGCCATTTCCATAATTGCCAGATGTTTATTATAGAGTTCAGGATCGATCTGGGCCTTTATCTCCGGTTCTAAAATATGAAAAACGGGGATCTTCATAGCCACCCCGGCAAGCGGGCCTGCCCAGGTAGGATCCCCATTAACCACAGTCTTACCATAAAGTTCGACACTGTCTGCACTTGGTGCACCTAAAATGACCATCAAATTCTCATTACCATTTTTTTCGAAAATCTCTTTCATATTTTGCTGACCATCCTGGTCAATGGCTCCCGCTGCTGTTCAGACAAAACACTGGGTTTGAACCAGCACCGGCTCTGCGCCAGCGCTCTTCATACATTCTGCAATGGCCGGCGCCTGTATACCGTCCCGTTCTCCTAAAATGATCACTTGTTTACCTTTTAATTTCACTGACATTCCTCCTCATCTTACGGAGCGCCTTTCATCCGGTGGCGGCATTATTAACGGTTTCAACCAAATCCTTCTCCGTAATATTGTCGCCTATGAGCCGGGTAATTTCCTCTCCTTCCTTAAATACGAGAAAAGTCGGGAGACCCAGAACACGGAGTTTGGCGCATAACATACGATTCTCCGAGGTATTCACTTTACATACCTTTATCTTACCGCCAAAGTTTTCTTCAAGCTTGTCTACTGCGGGCATCAGGGCCAGACATGGTCCGCATTGAGGACCCCAAAAATCTACAATAACCGGCCTCTTGGATTTTAAAACCTCTTCATCGAAATTATCTCGATTCAATTCCACAGCCATTCTTGTCAACCTCCCTTATTTTTTTCTAATAGAAAAGATATGCCGTCTGAAAGCTGGGTCATACGGCCCAAGAATAGGCTCCCCTTGGCCACGAACATTGTATTTTGCATCTGGCCTTCAGCCATTTTTTTCAATGAATGCCCAAGAACGGGAACCGCCGAAGCAATATGTCCCTGTGTAGGAGAGAACCCGGGCATTCCGTGAGTCTCAACAAAATGATCAAGGCCCTCCCGTTCGATCTCCCCTCGCATAACGGCAAAGCTGCCGAGGGTACGGTAATTAGTCCGAGGAACGTTTCCGCTTCCTTGCGGTTCCGTTAATTCCGGGTTATGCATTTCAGTCGCATATTTATCTATTTCGGTAAGTTTCAAACCTAAACGATCCAGCGGTTCTACCACGAGTTTGCTCAAAATAGCTTGCTGTGCCGATCCGGAGCTGATTTCGTGCTTTCCGATAGAATCGAGTCGTATGACAGGGCTCTTCTCATCATCCTGCCCCACCAGGATCGCTGTTCCGGCGAGAACATCTTCCAATATCGGCATGTCGTTTCGAAGATGCCCTTGAAACTTCATCCCCAATTTGGAAAAGGAACCCCCACCAACGACGACGACATTTCTAAATATTTTCGAGGCGACAAGGCCTGCAGCCAAAATGAGGGCATGAACCGAGGCGCAGCAAAATGCCTTTATATCGGATCCTGTTGCCCCCGAACATGCGCAAAGTTCTCCAATGGCTTTGGCAAGGTTCCCGCCCCCGCGATTATAACGGTCGCCTACCGCCTCTTCGCCGCACCCGATTAAATAATCAATTTTGTCCGCATCTCCATTTTTACCAATGAGACGGCGCAAGGCCATGACACCGGAAGCGCGAGCTGCGAAATTTTCAGTCAAAATGTCGGCTGTAAGAGCAGCGTCTTCTTCATGCCCCCTCTGTACACATCCCACTAAATTGTTTCCTTGGATGTAAAGGGGCAACGCTTCTTCGTTTTTGATTCTATTCTTGATTGTCTCAATAGAGTGGCCTTTATTCAGTTTTTGAATGTCGCCAGGATGGAGCAATGGATGCGTCTTTAACCGTGATGCTGTTTCCTGTAAGAACCTCTCTTCAAAAAAAATAAGATCAAATTCATCGCAGATTTTCATTATACCCAGAAATTCTTCTTCAGGCATGATTTCTCCAAAGGCTCCCCACCGCGAAGCGTTCGTGATTGGATTCCGATACCAGGGAGATGGGGCAGAGAGCAGATCATCAGGAGAAAGATTCCCTATGAAAACCTGATTAGGCGGATAACCTACGGCCTGGTCAAAGGCCTGGAGGTGATTTAATATGGGTTCCAATAAAGAAGGGCCTCTCTCGATTTCCCTGGATGGTTTTGACCCATGCCGAATCATGCCTGGCACATGGCCAAGAAAATATGAGACACCCTTAACGACCGGTTTTATGTTCTGATTTGACAGGTGTTCAACCATAAAGCCATTACAAATTTATTTTTTCCCCTAAATGCTTGTATCATTTTAGGTTTATGAAAAGGCCACAATGCAATCATCAACCCATTTCAAAAAGCCAAAATATTACAAATGCTTTAGTATTTATCCGGGGGACGTTAATTAAAGAGCTTTTGCTCCTTTACATCTGTCTGCAACGCTTCAAGGGCTTTTACCAGGATAGCTCGACGATATATCTTCTCCTCCTCCGGATCAAGATCCGCATTGCCTAAGGGATTTACTATCTTGGACGCCAGTATTATCCTGTTAGACCCGACCATGAGAGCGACGGGGACGATCGCACAAATATGGGCGGTGGGGAGGCCCACACGCTCCAGTTCTTTGGCAAGCGTTGACCCGCAACGCGTACTCGTTCCTCACGTTGACGTAAGGATAACGCCTGATACGCCTTCCGTCTTGAGATCCTCGGCGATGGCGACCCCCATCTTCCTGACGGTTTCGACAATATTGGCCACACCGGTTGTACTGTAAAAGCGGTCATGCAGCTTGCCGATACGCCCCTCCTGCTCAAGGTCACGCATAACGTCCACCGGGACCAGTCGATGGGGATCCTGCCGTACCAAGCCGGAGTCATACCCCTCATGGTTGACTTCGTAATCGGCCGGGTCCAGGGTATCGATGCCGGCGATCGCATACTTTCCAAACCGCGTGGCTGTCCGAATCTCGATTTTGTCCGGGTTCCCCTTCGGGACCAGGCCCCCGTCCGTGACCAACGCAATGCTTGCCTGCGACAGGTTTTCTATCCGAGGCGCGGGGGTGATCCGGTCATATGCGGGGCGGGACACTTCCGATTCAAAGGGCTGTCCGAGAAGCTTTTTAAGCAGCATATCGACTACCCGTTCGGCCCCCTTTTTCTCTGCCATTTCATTAACAAGCCATCCGCGGGGAAAATACCCTCCCTCGGAAGGCCGGCCAATCTTTTGGCCAGTGAGCAGTCGGTCGGCCAATTTGACCATTTTGGTGATGGCCTCCCCCATCCATCTGGCCGATTCTTCGGTCTCAATGATATATACATCCTTCCGATAGAGGTCCAAACCCGGATTTTCCCTGTACATGCCGGCCACTGCCGGGATACCGAGCTTATCTTGTACGGTCTTGCATACCGCACCGCATGCAATCCCGTATCGCCCTGCGTTGAAAGCCGGCCCAGCGATGACAAAATCCGGATGATAAGGACTGAGCAGCCGTTCCACTTCTTCAGATGCTTTTTCTATGTTTTCTGCAAAGTAATTATCACCGCAGATAACAGTGGCCGTCACCTCTCCCCGGTCTCCGAGCTCATTCTGGACCGCCTTTGCCGGACCTACAGGACCCTCGATGACTTGAGGTCCCACATGCGCTTTATCCTCCGCGCCTATCCCGCCGAAAAATTGGTTCAGGTAGTGAACAACTCTCAAGACTCTAGGTTCCACCTTGCCTCCCTCCTTAAATCTCCGGTGCCTAATATCGCACAGCCATGAGTTTTGAGCTCCCTAATTGACATTGTGAACCTTTAATCCACCGTATTGCCCTGACAAGTTCACCATCAATCGGCGGTCCATCATATGACAAGCCAGGCCTTCCGATGACTTTTTCCACTGGAGGCAGCGTGAGTTCCATAAAAGGGTATCCCATGCTCACAATGGCATCCACCTCCGGCATACTGAATATGGTTGATGCGCCATATTTGACGTCACTGATATCCGCTCCCATGTGGAGCATCGCAATGGCTGTTTTAACGCCCAATTGTTCACACCTCTGTGCGGTCCGCGCCATGACCAGCTCAGGGGCTCCACCTCCTGTTTTCGTCAAGATCGCACCGTCTGCGCCGATGACCCGCTTGGCCATGATTGCAACCATATCCGCCACCCTTTCGTACTCTACCACGTTGTTAGGGGCCGTCGTCACAATAACGCCGGTAAAACAGAGATCTTTCCCATGTCTCTTATACAACTCTTCAATAACAGGATGATTTTGAATATGGTAGGTTTGAACATTTAAGGCCGGTAAGGCGGAGGTGATTGCGCAGTCCACCACCTCATTGGGATGTAAAATGGTCGGTACAATCCCTTCGGCACTTCTGCCATACAATACGGGCTCGCCGGGTAACGCTTGGAATTGGAGGGAGAGTATCTGAAAAATGTAAGTCACCCTTGGTAAATCTTCCAAACCCCTCGTCACTTCTGACAAGGGGGGAAGGTCATACACCTCAACCCTGTCCGGATTCAAAAATCTACCGGCTTCTGCCAGATAAGCCGCCGCCCTCAAACCTGCAATCTTGAGGGCCACCAGATAGTCAGGGTTGCCAATGCCTTTTTTGCCGTGAGGCAGCAATACGATATTGTGTGTTTTTCCAAATGTGCCGATCTCGGCACCCGGCCCGAACATATCAATGATCTCGCCGTTTGGATCCTTGCTCGTGGTGACCTCACCCTGGGCTCGGTAGTCGCTCATGACTACAGCCGTACCGCGAAGGACGCTCGTTCTACCTTGGCCGGTGGTTATTTGATCTGACCGACCACCGCCATTACCATTGATTTTGGCCCGTGGCTCGATGACATCACAGACCTGGAGTATGCGGCATCGTTCTTCTGGACGGGCCAAGGCGATGTCAACCCTGCCGAGTCTTATATCTTCTTCTAAAATGCCCTGAAGCTCTTTTCGGTTAAGGGACAAGACACCGTCGTTGATCGTTGTATTATCGCCAAACCGAACATCTTTGATTTCGAAAGTATTGAGTTCGAGCCTCATGGTTCATATCCCTTCAATTTCTCCCTCAACTCTCTTGTCGCCTCAGAATCTACTTCGAGGGAATCCGGATCTATGATGACTCCATAGACACTTTTTGCTTTTTCAATGGAGATATATTGATTAATAACATCCGATCGGACTTTCTCTGCATCCCTTTCACGAGGCTCTCCCACGCCCCCACCTCCACCTGTCTTACTCCAAAACAAATCATCCGGCTCAACATACTGGACATCATTAAGGCGAAACGACACTTTTTTACCTTTTCTAACGATGCCTAAGGTGTGCTTCTTTCCTTCCGTGCCGCCCATTAAACCAAGCGCACCGAACTTTTCGCCGTCGGAATTTCCTGTCATAACAACGCAATCATGGGGCTGCCAAACCTTGCGGTCATAGGTATTCAACATCTCCAGATGGACGCCCAGACCTCCTCTCCACTTGCCATCACCTGCTGAATCCGTTATAAATTCGTGCCTTAGCCATCGATATGGCGTTTCCCACTCCTCAACTTCAATAGGCGCTCTCAAGACCCCGCCGGCGCCGAGGTTCCAGCAAAGCCCATCCCAACCGTCGTAGCCATGTATTGCACCCATTGAGCCGTCACCATGAAAGGGTGCGGTCCAATAAAGTTGTGGAGAGTTGGTCCGCGGGTCAATGAGATCCGCACGCCTCCCCGTCATAATAGGATTTAAATGCCTGGACCATAGGGCAGACGTATCCTTGGGCACGACCTGCCCTAAAGCGACCTGAACACACTCAGCGACATGTGTGCCTAATGTGGGCGCCTGGGCGCCGCTGGTCGCAGGATATGTGGGATCCAGCACTGAGCCTTTTTTAGTAATAACGGTGATGCAATTAAGCAGACCCTGGTTTCGAGGGGTACCGGCCGGAAGAGACCATGCCACGCCCGTGACAACAGCAGCGCGAGTCTGTCCTTCAGGGCAGTTGATGAAATCAACCTGTTTGTCACTCTCTGTAAAGTCCATAATCAGTTGGCCTTCCTTCGGCCTGATGGTCAGCTTCAGTCTTACCCACACAGGCACATCAACGGTTCCATCCCAATCCGCAGCCCGCTCGGCATAATAGGTCCCGGCAGGCCACTTTGAAATGACCTTCCTCACTGATTCCTCTGTTCGGTTCACAATTTCATCACACGCAGCCAGCACGGTTTCTTTCCCGAATCTTTTGAGTAGATCGAGGATCCTTTCTTCTGCTTTTTTCATCGAAGCATAGGTTAACATATTGTCAGCACGCACCATTGTGGATCCCCTGACATTTCGAAGAATGATAGAGAAGGCCTTTTCATCGACTTTTCCCTTTTCGATGATCTTAACCGGCGGAATCATTACCCCCTCCCCGTGACAATCATAAGTCCGGGGATAATAACCCCCCTGGTAAGCGCCACCAGCATCATATTGATGCGTCCTCATAAACTGATAAAACAGGAGATCGCCTTCGAAGAAAATGGGTCTGATAAAAGAGAAATCCGGCGCATGGCCAAATTTCACAATAAACGGATCGTTTGCCAGGATGAAGTCATCAGGCTCTATATTTTCACGACCGATCCAGTCCAGCATGCCTCTCAGGCAAACATCGGAGCCTGCCGTGTGAACCGGCATCCAATTGCCGATCGTTATTGTTCGTTCATCCTTATCAAATAATGCGGTGCCGATATCACGGATATGGGCTGTTGCAAAAGCGAAACACTGGCGAAAAAGCCGGCTTCCCAGCTCCAGATTCGTGGCATTTAGCCTTCCCTCAATGACTGACAGGGTCAAAGGATCAATCGATTGGTTCTCGTTCATCGGTTTATCTCCTTATTGTGAAATTTCCATAGGCATCGACTATGAGCTCAGAGCCTTTGGGAACGACTACGGTTGTCTTTGTGTCCTCAACGATTCCTGGGCCTGCAACAACATTTCCATGTCGAAGCAGGTCTGCGTCATAACAGGGCGTTTCCGTGAACCCTCCGAGTTCCTCAAAATAGACCTGTCGATGACGCTTCAGGGAGGCTGACGGATCGGCACCATCAATAGGCATCTTCATCAGCTCGAAAGTGGGCCTTACACCCACCGCCCGGAGTTTCAGTGTTGCGATTGCAACCGCCATTCCATCATCCGACCAGCCGTAAATGGCTTGATGTTTTTCATGGAATTTTCTAATTAACGCCTTAAATACCTCGTCGGAGAAAGGTTCGTCTTTATCCCTCTCGGGGAGCGAAACCTCAATGTCGCGGAGTTGCCCAAAGTATCGCATCTCAGCTCCACGAATGAGTTTCATTTCTTTATCAATGACGCCTTGTTTTGTTAAGGTAGCTACGCCCTCTTGCTCTAGGGAATCATAATGATTTTTTAACTCTTCAACGCTCACTTCGTCGTCCCTGCGATAGAGACAACGATTCAGTACATACTCATAATCTGCGAGTGCCCCGCCCAGTGCGCAAAAAACCGAAGCCTGCTTGGGAATATAAATCTGTTCGATACCCAAGCGAGCGGCGATTGAAACCGCATGAACCGGGCCGGCGCCCCCTCCAACGAAAAGGATAAATTCACGAGGATCGAGCCCTTTCTCAATCGCACTCAAAAAGATCCCCTGTGCCATATTATCTTCAACCAGGGACGATATCACATGAGCGCCAATAATCGTATCGAGATCCAAAGGCTTGGCTACATGCTCTTCGATCACATTTTCCGCCAAACTTTTGTCCAGCGGGATGGTGCCTCCCAAGAAGTAATCAACAGGGATATATCCAAGAACGACATCTGCGTCCGTTACTGTTGGCTTCTCCCCGCCTCTATTGTAACAGGCCGGTCCGGGGTCGGCGCCTGCGCTGGCCGGTCCTACCTGTAGGATATTACGATCATCTATCCAGGCGATGCTCCCGCCGCCAGCGCCTATGCTGGCCACATCGACTGACTCCAGGGCGTTTATATAATCACCAATTCTCCGTTGATTACTGGTAATAATTTCCCGGCCGGGAAGCATGCTTATATCGCATGTTGTCCCTCCCATATCATAGACTATGGCATTTTCAATCCCGGCCAGTTCCGCCAGAAACCGTCCCAGTAAGGGCCCTGAAGCGGGCCCTGACCCTATTAAGAGGGCCGGATTATCCAGAGACAATTCAGGAGAGGCCACGCCGCCAACACATGTGGTTAAAAGCCAGGACCCTTTGAGGTTGGCAACTTTCAATCGCTCGTCCAAAGTCCTCACAAAGCGGGAAGCAACAACCTTCACATAGCCGGCAAGTATTGCCGTGCCTAAACGATCCCACTCCATCCATCGCCGCAAAATATGTGAAGATATAATGACATCGGGGTACTCGGCCTTTATAATTTCCGCCGCCTTTTCTTCATTTTCGGGGTTCATATAGGAGTGTAAAAAACAGACAACCGGCACTTCAACATTCTCTTTTTTTGCCTTTTCTATCGCTTTCAGTACATCGTTTTTGTTCAGTGGCGTAAAGATTTCCCCGTTGAATTGCATGCGTTCTTCAATCCCGAAACGCAGATGCCGGGGGATCAAGGTGTCCGGTGCCGGCAACTTGAGGTTATAAATATCATCCTTTGGAATTCTTCGACCCAATTCAGGGATATCCCTAAAACCCTTAGTATGGAGAAGGCAACATTTAGCACCATTTTTTTCCACTATCGTGTTGGTCGGTAAGGTCGTACCGATGACTAGAGTTGCGGTATTTCCAAGCAATTGTTGATCTGTCAAGTTGTGCTCTTGAGCCAAAGCTTCAATACATCCCATGATGCTTTCTGATGGATTCTCAACGTTGGTTGGATATTTGGCCATACTTATTTTTCGCTCTTCATCCAACAATACAGCGTCAGTGAAGGTCCCACCCGTATCAACGACTATTTCAAACATATTGCCCCCTTTCAAAGGATTTGATTTTCTAGTTTTTGAAAAAATTTGGCCGGTTTAATTTTTATTAGCAGTAAAGTTCCATTTTCAAGGAAGACCTTTTCTAGAATCTCATTGTGATCAAAGGAAACACCTTGGTATTAAAACCGTAATTGAGCGAAAAGTTATGTCTCTAAACATCCTATACGCTAACGTCATACCCGTCCCACATCAAGTGCGGGATAAACTCCAGAGAGTATCCAGAAACATTAATGACTAGATTCCGGCCTGCGCGGGAATGACAGAAACAGGGATTTATATCTCATCAATAGAGAATATATAAGAACCTATTGATTGACGATGAATACCTCTCGACGCAAGTCTTTCAAGGATTCAGGAAACCTTTCTTGACCCAATTAGGGTAAAACTAAGAAAAAGAAAAAATCACCTGGAATTTCATGGGAATTTAGTAAAACCGGTTCTAAAAGTTGATTATGTTGATCTTGGAATATAATTGGGTTTTATCACAACTTACTGTATTTATTTGTAATTATATTTTAGGTGATAGGTCTATCAGCCTGGATTGAATCAGTCAAGAAAATAATTGACAAATAGGAAAGAAAATATAACAAATACGAAAAAAATTTAGCAGATGTTATCAATGAAGACCTTAGATGTATCCTCAAGAGAGAAAATGCGACGTCTCCGCAAAAAGCGGGGGCTCACCTTAAAAGACCTGGCCGAGCACTGCAATTGCTCTCCAGGCTATCTTAGCCGGGTCGAGACAGGGGCCGTTAACCCTTCAGTGGCCACGTTGATGGCTATGGCTGAAGCATTAGGGGTTACCGTTGATGAGCTGTTTCATAGCAAACCATCTAGAAGAAAAGTCTTACCGTGCGTGATGTACCCCAAAGAGAGAAAGACGCTTAACCCAAAGGGGGACATTCGGATGCAGCTTTTGTCACGGGGCATGGATGTCCCATTTGAATTTCTCCAGCTCAAATTCCCCCCAGGGGCTACGGATGGCATTGATGTATACACAAATAATGAAGGGGCTGACCTTCATACGCATGAGGGGGTTGAATGCGGGCTGGTTGTTCAAGGTGTGTTGGATGTGCAAGTTGATGATAAAATATATCGTTTAGAGCCGGGTGACACAATCACACTAAACTCTAATTCCCCACACAAGATATCAAACATTGGGGATGAGGAGGCCGTGGCCATCTGGGTGGATTCAAAGCCTTTTTTATTCTCAACGATCTAATGGAGGCTTAGCTTTATGCAATAAAAGGCTTAATGTCCTTTTGCTCTCATACCGAGCTTTTCCTTTGTGTCTTCAACAAATCCTTTATACCCCACCCACAGCTGCTCTTTGCTTAAACGTATGTTTTTTACCTTAAAATTGCGACCCTAAGCACCAAAATCCGCTTATCTCGAAGCAGTTTATTTAATCAACTACTTAGAGGACGAGCAGGTAATAGAGAAGATCCCCAAACACCTGGGACTTTGGGATCAGAAAGCCAGACCACCACCCAAAGCGAATGCGCCACCAATGGCTCCTGAATACCATATCGACTACACGGATTACCAGGTCCTCCTGTCTGATAATTATCTCTATGTAGATCCCCAGTATCCAGAGGTCAACACCGGCTGATTTTTGAAGCCTGCGACGAGCTCAGCCGAGTCGAAAGAGATGGGTTCAAGGGATAGCTTTACCCAAATTTCCTCCATTTTCCCTCTTTCTGGCAAGTCAAGTGCCTGGGTCACCGTCTTGGCATCCGGGCCCTTCGTCGCACCAGACATCAATCTTGGCACGAAAATCGCCCCCACAACATCATGAGATCAACTCTGGCTTGACACATAAAACCAATTTCTCCTATACTCCTTCCCCGAAAAGCGACTTCTTATAAAAGTCGATCTTTTTTTACAACATGAAGCAACTACGCTCGACTGGTAAGTTTCTTGGGATTACTTCATCGGGTGAGATTGAGAACAAACCTGCAGGGGCTTTCATAGATAAGGTTTCCATGACTTTCTATCCACAAGATACGCAGCCTGTTTAATTTATTGTCTAGAGAGGAAAAGTTTTAGCGTTGTTGACTATCGTGACTAACTATTTTAGAATTCTATGAAGTGTGGTCAGATTAGTGGGGAAGTTGGACGCCCTTAAGATTCTAATTTTTCAATTGTTGGCATGAATATTGACGAAGACATGATAGGTCTAGATATTAAAATTATATGATAATATTGATAGAATATTAAAAACTTAAGCGCGCTTTATTCGCCCCCTTCCTTTTTCCGGCAACAAGCCACAACCCCTTCCAGGAGAAAGAATTGACCTGCTCAAGGAGAGGCCGAACAGCCGACTTGAGATCGTCCTCATCGTACTTGGTCCCCCAGCGCTTTATGTTTTCATAGGCCTCATCCAGTGTCTCCCCGAATTTCAACCACACCGCCATGGTATAGATAAGAATATCCGCTACGAATTCGAGGTGGACATCCTGTTTAGCCAGTTCAAAAAAAAGCTTTCCCGGCCCGTTGTCAGCGAATACAACCCAACCGCCGGGTTTGACGAGATTAATGAGGGACTGAACCTCTTTATCCAATTCGTCCATATGGTGGGTAGTCGTGGCGATCGCAGCATCAAACAACTCGTCTTGATGCCGGCTGCCTATTCGCTCGTAGATATTCCATTCATGCAGGGTTCGGCCCTCCTGAATCACATCATATTCTACGAGATTGCCATTTTCCCCCACAGCCTCCCTTGCCAGCGCACTGAGCCCGCACCGCTCGTTCGCCTCGCTAATCAGCAACAATTTTGAACCCGGTTGCACATATGCACGTTCGAACAAAACCCTCTTGAAAACAGGATCTTGCCAGAAAGTGGCCACCGAATGCCCTTCAGGCAGCTGGAAATCCTTGTAATAGCGTCGACGCGCGTCTTCATCTTTAAAAGCAAAAGTCTCCCATACTTTCATAGCTATTCCTCACATTTAATATCTTTTTTCCATCATTGAATGCTTTTAATCGGAACCGATATGGTTAGTCAATCGGTTTTTTTGAGGGACAAAATGCCCTTACCTCCGCCTTCCCGTCTTCTGAATGCCTTACTCCCATCGATCTAATCCCTGCCAAAAAGGAACGGCCACCACATGATGCGGCGGATTTCCCCTTGACACACAAGGGCAAATTCCCTACACTTCGACCCACAAAAAGCGACTTCTTACCAAACAAATTATTTCTAATTCAAGGGTGGTGGTGGAGTCGGTGACCCACTGGATAGGGAAGTTGAGAAGATCCGGTGGGATGCCCTTAACGAATACATCTCCATTCAGGCAGCGAAAGATGTCTATGGAGTTGTCATAGATCCAAAGAGGTTCGAAGTGGACAATGAGGCGACAATAGAGTTGAGGGAGAAATTGAAGGCCCTGAAAAGAATTGAATAAAAGAAGTAAAAGAGGAGAAATCGTTTTATTTTTTCCTGTGTAGTGGGATGGGGCTTCAGGATTGAGTGTAGTTTCGTTGACGACTTGTTCGTAGGGAGAAAGTTGTGGATTTCTGGGTGACCATCATTGTAATAGGACTTTCATTCAGCGTCTTGCTCTTTATGTTATCGAGTGGTCTATCCCTAGTCTTCGGGCTCATGAATGTTCTAAATTTAACTCACGGGGGTTATTATCTGATTGGGTCTTTTGTTGGCATAAGTATTTATAAATGGACAGGGAGCTTTTTGTTGGCTATTTTGGCTGGTGGATCCGTTGCTGGAATAATAGGTGTAGGAATGGAACGAGGATTTCTACGCTACCTCCCCGGGCAGTTACTGGATCAGGTAATCCTAACGATGGGTTTTCTCTTTATCATTACCAATCTAGCTGAATGGATTTGGGGACCCATCCCTCAAATGGCCGCCCCCCCCTCCCTCGTTGCAGGCTCCCTGAAAATTGGGGCATATTCCGTTTTTATTTATCACCTTGTGGTTATCTTTGCTGGACTAATAATAGCTACCGTTTTATGGTTTTTTCAAGAGAAGACCCGGTATGGTGCTATTATTCGGGCAGGCATCGATAATCGCGAAATGATCATGGCGATAGGGATAAATTATAACCAAGTTTGTGCCTGGGTTTTCTTTTTAGGAACAGTGATCGCTGGCATTAGTGGTGTGATTGGACTACCACTGCTGGGGGCAGATCTCGAAAGTGGATCGGAGATTTTGCTTTACGCAATTATTGTGGTGATTATTGGCGGATTGGGTTCTATGCAAGGAGCTCTAGCGGGAAGCTTCCTCATCGGCATCATTCAGAGTTTTAGCAAAGCTTTCTTTCCGCCACTTGCTTTCTTTATGATGTACCTAATCGTGATCATCATCTTGCTGGTCAGGCCTTCTGGCCTTTTTGGGAAAAGAAGCTGAAATTAAAACAGGAGACGTGTCCCCTTGAAATTACTTGGGCAGCTATTTCATAAAAATCGGCTTTCCTTTGGTCCCTGCATTGGTGTTGGCTTGGTCCTCATCATATTGCCGCTGTTTTTGTCCCCCTATTTATTATACTTAGGGGCTAAAATTCTTATTTTTGCCATCTTTGCTATGGGTTTAAACCTTATCCTTGGATATACAGGGCTTATATCCATGGGACATGCCGCCTTTTTTGGAACAGCCGTTTATGTAGGGGCTTTTCTAACAGTTCATTATGGGATTGAGAGTTTTTGGTTGGTTGCGCTTTCTGGTATCTTAGCGGCGGTCTTTATGGCTGCTCTCTTTGGTCTTTTCATCGTTCACCTTTCTGGTGCATACTTCTTATTGATCACCCTTGGTTTATCGCAATTACTTTTCAGTATTGTTTGGAAGTGGCGTGCTCTCACAGGGGGAGATGATGGTCTGCCGGGGATTCCACGGCCAGATCTCGGGCTTCCGCTGTCGATGTGGGATGATACTTATTTTTATTATTTTGTTTTTCTAATCTTTCTTGGCTGTTTTTTGTTACTATACAGGCTTACAGGCTCTCCTTTCGGCCGTGCTCTCGTAGGTATCCGTGAAAATGAGTCTCGGATGAAAATTTTAGGTTATCATCCTTGGCGGTATAAATATGTTTCCTTCATCATTGGCGGAGGCTTTGGAGGGGTAGCCGGTGTATTATATGCATACCTGATCGGGATTGCTTACCCGGGAGACATAGGGCTAATGGCTTCTGTCATGGTACTATTTATGGTAATTTTAGGCAGTCCTGGAACACTCGCTTGCCCTCTCATTGGAGCGACGTTATATACGACGATGGAATACGTCGTTAGTATATTCACGCCTGAGCGGTGGCCATTGATTTTAGGCGCTGTTTTTGTTTTAATTGCTATTTATTTTCGCGGAGGAATTGGTATTTACCTCATTAGATATTGGAGGAAATTGGAGCTCCGTTATGGAAGCCCTAAGAGTTGAGAAATTGTCAAAAGATTTCGGGGGGGTGAGGGCATTAAACGAAGTCTCTTTGAGCGTAGAAGCCGGGGAACGCCGAGCGGTTATCGGAGCGAATGGGGCAGGAAAAACTACTTTAATTAACCTAATCAATGGAGAAATGCCGCCCACCTTTGGTAACGTGTATATTCTCGGCAAAGATGTTACCGGAAGGCCTGTCCATGACCGCGTCCATCTTGGTGTGGGTCGCTCTTGCCAAATAAATAGCCTTTTCCTTAATATTAGCGTACTTGATAACGTTTTGTTGGCTCTTCAAGCCACTCAACCCTTTCGATTCCAAATGCTTCGTTCCATTTCTAAATATGACCATCTCTCTGCGAATGCCCAGGCGTTGTTGACCGCAAGAGGTTTATGGGAAAAGAGAGATTTTCCCGTTGTTGATTTGTCCTACGGAGAACAACGACGAATTGAGATTGTTCTTAGCTTAGCCTCAGCGCCAAAATTATTGCTCTTAGACGAGCCTACCGCCGGGCTATCGTCAAGCGAAACTTCTGACATCGTTGAGTTGGTCCGCAGCCTGGGACGAGATATTTCAGTGCTCTTCATCTCACATGACATGGATGTGATATTTTCTATAGCCGATCGGATTACGGTGCTCCACCACGGGCAGGTTATCGCGGAAGGAACACCTGAGGAAATAAGAGCTAACCCCAAGGTTAAGGAAATTTACCTTGGGTATAAAGAGGCATGAGTTCATGCTCCAGTTGGTTGAGATCCACACTTATTACGGAGAGAGTTATGTTCTTCAGGGCATTTCCATGGAAGTTAAAAAGGGTTCGATCGTGGCTCTCTTAGGGCGAAATGGAATGGGGAAAACGACGACGATACGCTCAATCATCGGCCTTACTCCTCCACGCCGAGGCAGGATCTACTTTAACGGGGAGGAGATCACCCACCTCCCGGTTTACCAGATTGCTCGCAAGGGTGTTGCTCTGGTCCCTCAAGGAAGGCAAATTTTCCCTTCCTTAACCACAGAGGAAAATCTTATCGTAGCGGGGCAAGGCAGCAGAGAGCAAACGTTGGCGCTATTAGAGGATGCTTACTCTAGTTTTCCGATACTCAAAAAGCGAGCGAACTATAAAGCGAATCTAATGAGTGGCGGCGAACAGCAAATGTTAGCGATCAGTCGAGCTCTCATGAACAAGCCCCATCTGCTTTTGATGGACGAGCCCTCAGAGGGACTTGCACCCTTGATTGTTCGTGAGATCATCCGCATCATTGGCGAGCTTAAGGAAAGAGGCTTATCAATCCTGCTCGTGGAGCAGAACCTCCCCATGGCCTTAGAAGTGGCTGACTATGTTTTTGTAATAGATGGAGGGTTAATCGTATATGAGTCTACACCTGAGAAGTTAGAGGCTAACGCTGAGGTAAAAGATGCCTACCTTGGGGTATAATTGTAATTTTTTTCGATTTAAGAATAGTGTATTATAATGTTTTGTGCTAATGCTATTCTAAGCGGTGTTTTAAGGTGGGGCAAAAATGGCCATCTACTTAATCGAATCTATAAAGGAGGGAGGTGATAAGAGGATAGGATGTGACAGGCGTGTTGGTAGATTAGTTGAAATCTTATGGAGTGTGGGAGGTAAATTATGAAAAAGAAAATATTTTTGATTTCGTTGGGGTTGTCGTTAGCGCTGTTATCCACGAGCTGGGTTGGTACTGGCTTTGCACAGCCCGAGATAAGGATTGGAGTTGTGGGAGGCTATACAGGGGGCCAGGCTCCGATTGCCGAGGCTCACAAGAGGGGTTTAGTACTTCGACTTGAGCAAGTAGGCAACAAGATAAGTGGGCGCCCGGTAAAGGTGTTTTATGAAGACTGTAAGGAAGAAGTGGGTCCAACGGTAGAAAAGGTCCGCAAGCTTATTGAAGGTGATAAAGTTCATATAGTGCTTGGACCCCTTTTTGGCTCAGGTATTATGGCTCTAGAGGGCTACATGAAAAGAAAGGGGATTCCCTGGTTTCCCATGGCGGCGAGCGGCGAACTTATAACATCAGCTAATCCTGCCCATTTTTCCCATAACTACGGGTGGTACCAGCTTGGAGCCACCTTGGCACCCTACGCATATAAGAAAATGGGTGCCCGGACAGCGGTCATCATCGTCAATGACTATGCTTATGGTCACCTTCTAGGGGGTTACTATAAGGACACGTTCGAAAAGGAAGGAGGTAAGGTTCTGAAAACTATAGCTCTACCTCTCCCAGAGCCGGATTATAGACCCTATTTAATAGGGATGCCGTCCGCTGATGTAGCCCTTATTTTCACAACCGGTTTTCCCGCGGTTCGATTTGTTAAACAGTATGTTGAGCTTAACCTCCAGCAAAAGACACCCGTTCTTGGTGCAATGTCGGCGCTGGACACCTTATTCCGTGACCAGATGGGAAAAGAGTCCGTTGGAATGCGCTATATTACGCATTGGGACCCTGACTTGGACATCCCGGAGAATAATGCGTTTGTAAGGGATTTACGGGCAAAATATCCAGAATTAAAAGCCATAGGCTATTACGATATGTCCGGTTTCCTGTCGATCCGGATTATTGAGGAGGCGCTGAAGACCATTGGTGGCGATGTTGAGAACTCGGCGCGCTTTGCTAAAGCGATAAGCGCTGTCGATTTCCCTTCCCCATTGGGGCGATTCCGATTTGATCCTAAAATAAGATGCCCCATCATAACCTTTTATGTGTTTGAAATTGAGGAGAAGGGTGGTCAGTTTCCAAGCAAGCTTATAGATAAAATGCCTGATTTTCGACCCACTTTGCCGCCAAAGGCAAAGTCCAAGTAAAACGAGCACGCGTTTTCCGTTGCTCCGTAATGAAAGCAAACCTTGCCAAGCCGGTAGGGGAATAAGGGCTATGGAAGGGCTATTTCTGTAGCCCTTATTCATCCTGAATCTTGCGTGACTATCATGATAGATGCAAGAGCGTGAAAAAACCTTTCTAAATGCAATTTCACGCATGATTCAGGCAATCCTTTAGAGTTACACGAGAACCTGGGAGTGAGTTTCTAGCTATTTTTGTGAAAAAAAAAGTGGTCTGCCCTTGACATGGGACGAATTTCCTAATCGTTTATGGTTCGGCGTTCATGGGTTATCGTTCCGGGTTCAAAGGTCAATAAGCAATTACAAGTGTGAATTCTGATAAGAACTCGCTTCTCGGGAGGAAGTAGAGGAGAAATTGGCCTTGTGTGTCAAGCCAGAGTTGATCTCATGATGTTGTGGGGGCGATTTTCGTGCCAAGATTGATGTCTGGTGCGACGAAGGGCCCGGATGCCAAGACGGTGACCCAGGCACTTGACTTGCCAGAAAGAGGGAAAATGGAGGAAATTTGGGTAAAGCTATCCCTTGAACCCATCTCTTTCGACTCGGCTGAGCTCGTCGCAGGCTTCAAAAATCAGCCGGTGTTGACCTCTGGATACTGGGGATCTACATAGAGATAATTATCAGACAGGAGGACCTGGTAATCCGTGTAGTCGATATGGTATTCAGGAGCCATTGGTGGCGCATTCGCTTTGGGTGGTGGTCTGGCTTTCTGATCCCAAAGTCCCAGGTGTTTGGGGATCTTCTCTATTACCTGCTCGTCCTCTAACTAGTTGATTAAATAAATTGCTTTGAGATAAGCGGATTTTGGTGCTTAGGGTCGCAATTTCAAGGTAAAAAACATGCCTTTGCCCTTAAGGGTCAGCGATTATGCCTATGTCTTGCACCACGGCGAAATAGTACATCATTGTAGCGCCGACGAGCTTGCCGGGGATAAACAGATTCAGGCCGAGTATATTGGCGTAGCCAAGCGCGAAAAATAGCCCAAAATCTGAACTTTGAAGGACGCCCTCCCCTTTTCGCTTATATTTCATTCCAAGAAACCCTTGGTCACCCAGGATCTGCAGGAGAAGCTAGATGTCAACAACAAGAGGAAAAGACTCAAAGGGTGATGAAAAGGTTATTACCACGCTATGTAACAGTCACTGCGGTGGTTGCTGTATGCTCAAAGTCCATGTCAAGGGGGGTATCATCACCCACATAGAGACCGACGACGGGGAGGAGCCTCAGCTTAGAGCATGTCTCAAGGGACGAGCCTACCGCCAGAGAGTTTACGCGCCTGACCGTTTGTTGTATCCCTTGAGCAGGGTAGGGGAGCGTGGAGAGGAGAAATTTGAGCGCATCTCTTGGGATGAGGCCTTGGAAACAGTGGCCAGGGAAGTGAGACGGGTCCGGGATGTCTACGGGCCTGAGGCCATATTCTTACAGAGTTCGGCTGGTGACATTGTTTCGCTGCACAACCCTTTGCCCATTGTCAAAGTGCTCTCCCTGGCCGGTGGGTTCTCTACAAGCTGGGGGCTGTTTTCTTTTGAGCAGGGCATCTATGGGGAACTCGCCACCCTGGGCATCCTCGACGGCAGCAGTCGGGATGATATTCTCAACTCAAGCCTGATCGTTTTTTGGGCCTCCGACCCGGCAAACACAGTGGCCCATACCAACACGACATTGTATCTGGCACAGGCTAGAGACAAAGGGATCAAGATTATCGTCATTGATCCACGATATACGGATACCGCGGCCACCTTTGCTGATCGGTGGATACCAATCACCCCGGGCACGGACAGCGCGATGATGATTGCCATGGCCTATGTGATGATAAGAGAGAATCTCCAGGATCAGAAGTTTCTCGATGCCTATACCTTAGGTTTTGATCAATTCAAAGCATATGTCATGGGTGATGAGGACGGGATTCCGAAGACGCCCCAATGGGCCGAGACCATTACATCGGTTCCAGCTTCGACAATCGAAGACCTTGCCCGAGAGTATGCCACAACCAAACCGGCAGCCCTGATAACCGGTATCGCTGCAGGACGCACCGCCTTTGGAGAACAATACCACAGGGCCGCCATAACTCTCGCCGCCATGACGGGGAATATTGGAAGATCCGGGGGAACCTCCGGCTTAAGATCCTGGATGTCGGTAAGTATGTTGCCGGCCTTGAAGAAAGGCGTCCTAATGATGGATGTCCCCAATCCAGTGGTAAAAGGTCCTCCGGCGGACTTCAAAACCTTTCTTCCCGCACGCGCAAAGGGCTTCAAAGGTGTTGGCAATGTAGTGGCAGCAAAGGTGCCGGATGCCCTACTTCGTGGCAAAGCGGGCGGGTATCCTGCAGACTATAAGCTATTATTTATTGTGAATACCAACTATCCAAACCAGTATCTGAACCTTAACAAGGCCGTAGCTGGCTTGAAGAGAATGGAATTCATCGTCACCCTTGAGCAATTCATGACCCCGGCGGCAAAATGGGCCGATATTGTACTCCCCACGTGCACCTTCCTGGAAAAAAACGATGTCACCGAGTCAGAAAGGTTGACCTACTTGGGGTTCCAGAATAAATGCATCGAACCTCTGGGCGAGTCCAAATCCCAATTCCAGATAGCAAAGGAGATGGCCGCTAAGCTTGGTCTCTCCCATTTTGCAGGCTTGACCGAGGAAGGCGTACTGCGGGATGTGGTGGTGAAAGGGAGCGCTGTCCCCAATTACACTGATTTCAAGCAAAAGCCGCTCTTTCGGGTTTACCCATCTGGTAGACCTTATGTGGCCTTCAGCAAACAGATTGAGGACCCTGAGAATAATCCCTTCCCCACCCCTTCTGGCAAGATTGAGATATACTCCCAGCAGCTGGCGGATATGAATGACCCTAACCTTCCTGCCATTCCCAAGTATATTGAACCATGGGAAGGACCTAATGATCCACTTGCTCGGAAGTACCCCCTCCAACTCATTACCATTCACCCCAGGAGGAGGGCCCATTCGCAGGGTGAAACCATCCCATGGCTCCGGGAGACTCAGATCCAGGGAATGCAGATGAATCCCGCTGATGCAATGTCCCGAGGCATTGCTAACGGAGATATGGTGAAGGCCTTCAATGACAGGGGGGCGACGATGCTCCCGTCCATAGTAACCAAAAGGATCAAGAAAGGGGTGGTCACCATCCCGGAAGGCGCATGGTATGACCCGGATGAAAATGGCGTGGACAGGGCTGGTGGGCCCAATGTCTTAACCAGGGACGAGCCTTCTCCTGGAGGTGGGTATGTGACCAACACGTGTCTGGTCCAGGTAGAAAAAGCGTAACCGTTCGTGGGTTCAGGGTTAGTGATAAGAACGCCTACGAAAAAGCTTAGGGGAATATTCAATGCAGTTAGGATTCTATTTTGATCAAACGAGATGCACGGGTTGCCATACCTGTTCGGTTGCCTGCAAAGACTGGCATGACGTCCCTGCCGGGCCGGCCCATTGGAGACGCATCGTTCCCATTGAGGAAGGGGATTGGCCTGATCTTTTTGCGGCCTATTTGAGCACGTCATGTAATCACTGTGCTGATCCCATTTGCGCCGTGGTCTGTCCCGCCCAAGCGATTTCCAAAAGGGAAAAGGATGGTATTGTTTTCGTCGATCAGGAGAAGTGCCGCGAAACTGCACCTTGCGGCATCATTTCCAATTGTGAAGATATTCCTTTTGGTGAAATGAAATCCCCTTGCACCATGGCCTGTCCCGCTGGAGTAAACGTTCAGGGCTATGTGGGCCTTATTGCCAAAGGGAGATTTCAAGAGGCCCTTGAGCTCATTCGACGTGACTTGCCCCTCCCATCGGTCTGTGGAAGGGTCTGTACGCACCCATGCGAATCCGTTTGCAAAAGGCAAGATCTGGATGAACCCATAGCCATCATGGATTTGAAAAGATTCGTGACGGATCAGACTTCTCCCATGCCTGATCCCTTTCCCGTGACCAAACCGCAGAAAGTCGCCATCATTGGTTCCGGGCCGGCCGGTCTCTCTGCTGCCTGGTCCCTGGCCAAGCGGGGTTATCCGGTCACTGTTTTTGAGGCCCTCCCGGTAGCCGGCGGTATGCTGGCTGTCGGCCTTCCTGAATACCGCCTGCCCAAGGCAATACTGCAAAGGGATCTGGATTATCTCAAGGCCCTCGGGATAGAGGTAAGGACGGATTCTCCCATCGGGGACATCTCGAAGTTGGATGCCCTTAAAGATCTGGATTATGAGGCTATTTTCCTGTCCATTGGTGCCCACAAGGGACACAAACTCTCGATTCCGGGTGCCAACCTTGAGGGCGTGCATGTGGGAGTATCCTTTCTTCGGGACTTGAATATGGGTAGAGAGCCCAGAGTGGGCAGTAAAGTTCTTGTTTTGGGCGGCGGTCGCGTGGCCTTGGATTGTGCCCGAAGCGCCTATAGACTGGGTGCTTCAGAGGTTCATATGGCCTGTCTGGAGGAACGTGACTCTATGCAAGCCGTCGCTTCCGAGGTTAAAGAAGCCGAGGAAGAAGGTATCATTGTCCACAATGCCCGGAGCTTCAAACGAATCATAGGAAAAAACGGTCATATCTCCGGCATAGAGTGCCTTGACGTGCGGTCTTTTCGCTTTGATGAAACAGGTCAGGCCCACGTGGAAATCACTCCCGACTCAGAACACGTCTATGAGTGTGATACGATTATTTTCGCCGTGGGGCAGTCGCCCGATTTAAGCCCATTTCATGGGACCCTGACTCTAAAGGGAAAAGCCATTGCAGTCAACCCCCAAACCATGTCCACGAACCTCCCAGGAGTCTTTGCAGGCGGTGATGCCGCGGCCGGAGGCGACTCGGTCATTGAGGCCGTTTCCGCCGGAAAACGAGCAGCCGCAGCCATGGATGCTTTTTTGCAAGGCCTGGTTTTCAGAGGGGTAGATCCATTTCAACAGGTCAACCCGTCCGAGGTAGAGGTTGACATTCCCGCTGAGGTCAAAAAGGAACCGAGGCACTCCTTACGAATTCTTTCTGAGACCGAGAGGAGATCCTGGAAGGAGGTTTCGCTGGGCTTCTCGGAGGACATAGCCGTAGCAGAGGCAAAGAGGTGTCTCAATTGCGCCGGTCATGTCTGTCGGGAAGTCTGTCCCTATGACGTCCCTCAGTTCGGGGCCGAAGAAAATCCCAAGATGCAGATGTGTAACTTGTGTGTTGACAGGTGGGACCGGAATAAGAAGCCCATTTGTGTGATGGCATGTCCCACAAGGGCCATGGACGTCGGTCCTGTTGACGAGCTTAGAGTAAAGTATGGTGATACGAGAGAAGCCGAGGGTTTCACCTTTTGCGGATCGACGAACCCATCCGTTCTTTTCAAACCCAAGAAATACCTCCCTTGACCTCAAGAAAAACTGAAACAGCGGATGGGGGGATCAGGCGACTTCTCCACCGTCTACAAAAAGCGTATGTCCAGAAACGTAGGCCGATGCATCAGAGGCCAAAAAAAGGGCGGCGCCGACAAGATCCCTGGTCTCAGCCAGTCTTCCGAGGGGTGTGGCAGCTTCCCGTTGTGCACGAATATCAGGATTCTCCCAGTCGATTCGGCTCATATCTGTTTTTACAAGACCCGGGGCGATCCCATTAACCCGAATGCCGTAGCTGCCCAGTTCCCGTGCCAGCACACGGGTCAGCATCACAACGCCTGCCTTGCTGATACAATAGACACCCATGCCCAGAGCAGCTTTGAAGGCATATTGAGAAACTATGCAGATAATGTTCCCCTTCTCTCGTTCAACCATTTTCCTGCCTGCGGCCTGCGCGCAAAGGTAATAGCCCTTAAGATTCACATTAATCACCCTGTCCCATTCATCCTCAGACAAGTCAAAAAGTGGTCCTGGAGCGCTCATGCCTGCATTATTGACAAGAATGTCAATAGTGCCAAATTCTTGGAAAACCTCCTGAATCATGTTTTCTACATCCCTTTTCTGGCTGGTATCGGCCTGGATAACAAGAGAGCGCCTGCCCATCCTCTGGATTTCCTCGGCCACACCCACCAGCTGACTGTCATCCATGACCAGATCACAAACCGCGACATCCGCTCCAGCTTCAGCAAAGGCCAGAGCAATGGTTTTTCCTATGCCTCTTCTGCCCCCGGTAACGAGGGCCCGTTTACCTTCTAAAGACAATACAGGATTCGTCATTTCCACCTCCTCTTTAAGGTCTAAAATGTGTCAAATTAATTGACTTATTTTGTCTCAAAAGATGAGTGATGTCGATATAGCATTGCTATATGAATTTATAATGTCAAGACAGAAGAAGTCTGGTTTGCGACAAGTCGGGAGATAGCAGCCTAGTCCCTAATTAAGTGTAATTATTTTTCCAGTTCTAATAAAAGTACTCGAAAT
>CAYRFN010000006.1:0-61274 GCA_964423495.1 uncultured Desulfobacteraceae bacterium | reverse complement strand
TAAGATTTGCTATTCGTGAAGGTGGAAGGACTGTTGGCGCTGGTGTCATCAGTGAAATTATGGAATAGGGGATAGAAATAGAACATGATAACCAACCAAAAAATCCGGATTCGCTTGAAGGCCTATGATCATAAACTTCTAGATCAGTCTGCGATGGAAATTGTGGAGACGGCAAAAGAGACAGGCGCTGGTGTGGCTGGACCAATTCCACTCCCTACTGTAATAAATAAATACTGTGTTTTAAGATCCCCTCATGTGAACAAGAAGTCAAGAGAGCAATTTGAAATAAGAACTCATAAGCGTTTATTAGATATTTTGGAACCGACCCAGCAAACGGTAGATGCCCTCATGAAATTAGATTTGGCTGCCGGGGTTGATGTGGAGATAAAGCTTTAGCCTTTTGAGAGATATTTTTTCAAAAGACAGAAAGAGGAATTTTAAATATCTTAAAACTTGAATAGAAGCGGCAAAAGGCAAAAGACTGAAGGATTGGGCTTATGTCTATTTTGTTAGTTCGGTTTTTTCATGTTATTGATTACACAATAAATTGGAGCTAAGTACCCGTGGTCAACAAGCTTTTCGGAAAGAAACTTGGAATGACAAGATATTTCCTTGATGAAGGAAGATCGATACCTGTAAGCGCTATAAAAATCGGGCCATGTGTGGTGATACAGAAAAAGACATTTGAAAAGGATGGCTATAATGCAATCCAGGTTGGGTTCGAGGTAAGAAATGAGGGCCGGACAAACAAGGCATTGAAAGGTCATTTTAGTGGCGCACGTAGTGGGTGTTTTACCTATTTAAATGAAATTCAGGTTGAGGATGTAAATAATTTCGAGCTTGGGCAAGAGATTAAGTCAAATATCTTTGATGTAGGCGACTTGGTTCACGTTAGTGGGATTAGCAAGGGTAGAGGATTTAGTGGCGTCATGAAGAGATGGGGTTTTTCTGGAGGAAAGAAGACACACGGATCCCATTCACATCGAATTCCAGGTTCGATCGGATGCAGTGCTACTCCTAGTAAGATTCAGAAAGGGAAGAAACTTCCGGGCAGGATGGGATATCAGCGTGTGACAGTTAAGAACCTTGAAGTAGTAGACGTAAGGTCTGAAATAGATATGATATTAGTAAAAGGGCCTGTGCCTGGAAGCCGCAACAGCCTTGTTGAAATCAGTAAAGTTTGATGACCAAATAAACCCAAAAAGAAACAATAGATTTTGGAATGGTAAAAGGTGCTTAATGACCGTCGTGGATGTTTATAACCTCAAAAAAGAGAAGGTTTCTGATGTAGAACTAAAGGAGGAGATCTTTAATGTTCCAATAAAGAAACATGTTCTTCATGAGGTGGTTATTAGTCAGCTTAGTAGTCACAGGCAAGGTACAGCTGCTACTAAATCCCGATCAGAGGTGAAATGTTCAGGGAGGAAGCTCTATAGGCAGAAAGGGACCGGCCGAGCAAGAGTTGGTTCTGGTGCTTCACCGATAAGAAAGGGAGGAGGAGTGGCTTTTGGACCGGTACCGCGTAAATATATCAATAAGGTTCCCAAGAAAATAAAAAAGGCCGCATTGCATATGGCACTAACGGATAAATTTAAGACTGGTCAACTTATTGTGGTCGATGATTTTAACCTTCCTGAAATCAAGACAAAAAATTTTGTGAGATTGATGAAAAACTTTGATGTAAATAAAGCACTGATCGTGACGCAAGATAAGGTTGAAAAGCTCGAAAAATCATCTAAGAATGTCCCTTGGGTTAAAGTAATGAGGTATCAAGGTCTTAATGTCTACGATATTATGAAACATGATTATCTTTTTTTGGAACGGTCTGCTTTAGGGAAAATACAGGAGGCATTTGTTTCTTAGTGGATATCTATCAAATCATCAAAGAGCCACGTATCACAGAAAAGGCAAACTTACAGAAAGAAGGCGCAAACCAGGTTTCCTTTAAGGTGCATAGAAGGGCCAATAAGATAGAAATAAGAAAGGCTATTGAGATACTGTTTAATACAAAGGTTTTAGAAGTAAGGACTATGAATGTTCGGGGGAAGCGTCGTAGGATGGGAAGGAATTTAGGTAAGAGTTCTGATTGGAAGAAAGCAATTGTCAAATTGGCCTCGGATCAAAACATTGAATTTTTTGAGGGAACGTAAGTTTGCCCAGAGCTGAAAGTTTAAGGATGAAATGGAAAGTGAAATCATTATCGGGGCGATTTGAGGATCGGAGTAGGAGATGGGAATAAAAACTAAAAAGCCAACCTCACCGGGAAGAAGATTTCAAAGTTCTTCTAATTTTGAGGGAATAACTCGAAAAAAAGCAGAAAGAACTCTTCTGAGACCCTTAAGGAAGACAGGAGGCAGGAATTTGACAGGGCGTATGACAGTACGGCATAGGGGTGGTGGTCATAAGCGCACTTACCGGGTAATTGATTTCAAACGTGACAAGGAAGGGGTCCCTGCTCGTGTGGCCTTTATCGAATATGATCCTAATCGCTCTGCCAATATTGCGCTTTTACACTATTTAGATGGGGAAAAACGTTATATTCTGTCTCCTAACAAGCTTCAGGTCGGTCATCGACTGATTTCGGGTCGAAATATGGAAATCAGGATTGGCAATGCAGTTACCTTAAGGGAAATACCATTAGGAACCTATATTCATAATATTGAATTGAATATAGGGCACGGTGGGCAACTGGCCAGAAGTGCAGGAAGTCATGCTCAATTAATGGCCAAAGAAGGTAAGTATGCTCAGATTAAACTTCCGTCTGGCGAAGTGCGAATGGTACTTCAGGACTGTAAAGCTACCATTGGTCAGGTCGGCAACTTGGACCATGAAAAAATATCTGTTGGTAAGGCCGGGCGAAATAGATGGTTAGGTAAAAGACCTCGAGTAAGAGGTGTCGCCATGAATCCGGTGGACCACCCTCACGGTGGAGGAGAGGGAAAGTCCTCAGGTGGGCGTCATCCTGTAACCCCTTGGGGTGTCCCGACCAAGGGTTACAAGACCAGAGTTAAAAAGGCGAGTGATAGGCTTATTGTTAAAAGACGGAATAGATAGCTTAAGACGCAACAACTAACTGAAAGTAAGAGGAGGAGATGCTTTGCCGAGATCCCTTAAAAAGGGCCCTTTTGTTGACGAACACTTATTGGAAAAAGTCCGGAAAGCGAATGATACGCGGAGCAGGAAGATTATCAAGACGTGGTCGCGCAGATCCACCATTCTCCCAGAGTTTGTTGGTCTGACATTTGCGGTACACAACGGCAGAAAATTTTTACCTATCTTTGTTTCTGAAGACATGGTTGGGCATAAACTCGGTGAATTTGCGCCTACAAGGACATTTTATGGACATTCTGGAGATAGGAAATCTAGATTAAAGCGCAAAATTAAATAGTTACCTTTGGAATTAATTTGAAGAGTCGAGATGGAAATAATGGCAGCAGCAAAGTTTATTAGAGTTTCACCGAGGAAGATTCGGTTGATTATGGATCAAGTGCGAGGAAGGAAGGTTGAAGAGGCATTAAATATCCTTTCCTTTGCCCCTCATAAAGGAGCTCGTATATTAATAAAATTAATCAATACAGCAGTTTCTAATGCTGAACAAAATTCAGATATTGATGTGGACTCACTTTACATCAAACGGTTATATGCAGATGAAGGGCCCACTATGAAGAGGTGGCGTCCGCGGGCGCAGGGGCGGGCAACAAGAATCAATAAGAGAGCCAGCCATATGACTATTATAGTCGACGAGAGGTAGCTTGTGTTGATTATTTGATTGAACCGGAGGTTCGTTTTGGGACAAAAAGTTCATCCTGTTAGTTTTAGGTTGGGTATTCATAGAAATTGGGATTCAAGGTGGTTTGCTGGAAAGGAATATAGTTCCTTTGTCCTGGAAGATTATGAAATTAGGAATTTTTTAAAAAAGAGGATTTTCCAGGCAGGTGTGGCAAGGATGGAGATTGAAAGGGCTACAAATAAAGTTCGAATTCGTTTGCATATTGCAAGACCAGGAATTGTAATAGGGAAAAAGGGTGTTGAAATTGAGAAGTTAAAGAAAGACTTAGAAAAAAAGATCAACAGGGATGTCATAATTGATATTCAAGAAGTAAGAAAAGCTGAGATCGAGGCGCAGTTAGTAGCAGAGAATATAGCTTTACAATTGGTTCGCCGTATCGCTTTCAGGCGAGCTATGAAAAAGAGCGTTAGTTCGGCCATGAGGTTTGGGGCCCAAGGTATCAAAATTTCGTGTAGTGGTAGGCTAGGTGGTGCTGAGATGGCGCGCAGGGAATGGTTTCGGGAAGGGAGAGTTCCTCTCCATACCATTCGGGCTGATATAGATTATGGATTTGCAGAAGCACATACAACATATGGTGTGATCGGCATTAAGGTTATAATATTCAAAGGCGAAATATTACCTGATAAGAATAAAAGTTAATAGGGATAGTTTATGCTGAGCCCAAAAAAAGTTAAGTATCGAAAGAAACAAAAAGGGCGGACAAAAGGCAAGGCATTTAGAGGAAGCACTTTGGAGTTTGGCGATTTTGGTCTACAGGCCTTAGAATGTGGTTTAATGAGTGCGCAGCAGATAGAGTCTGCCCGAGTTGCGGTGACAAGACACATAAAACGTGGTGGAAAAGTATGGATCCGGGTTTTTCCGGATAAACCAATTTGTAAAAAGCCCGCAGAAACGAGGATGGGAAAAGGCAAAGGCCCTCCTGAAGGATGGGTGGCTGTGGTAAAGCCTGGAAAAATTTTGTATGAATTAGAGGGAGTGGAAGAAAACATGGCAGGTGAGGCCTTCCGTTTGGCCGGTCACAAACTTCCTTTTGCCACAAGATTCGTAACAAGGAGATAACGCTTCAGCTACTTGAAAATAAGGCGTGAAAAGATCTTTATACCTTTGAGATTCGCTAATTAATTTTTCAAAGCGAAAAATTTTACACTTAGGAGATCATAAGCACATGAAGGTAAAGGAGTTGAGGGAATTGGCTAAAGAAGAGCTCAAGGAAAAAGAGAAGGAGTTGGGACAAGAGTTGTTTAATCTAAGGTTCCAGAAGACCACAGGACAGTTGGGAAACACTGCCATGATTCCCAAAACGAAGAGAGATTTGGCACGTACTAAAACTGTGCTCAGAGAATTGGAAATTTCCAAGGAAAGTAATTAGCGTGAGGTTATGATGACAAAGCGTGGGTTGCAAAAAAAGCTGGTAGGAACCGTTGTTAGCAACCAGATGGACAAAAGTGCCTTGGTTCTGGTTGATCGACTAACCAAGCATCGGACTTATGGGAAATATGTCCGAAGACGTGCCAAATATGTGGCAAATGATCCACAAAACAAGTGCCAGATTGGGGACAAGGTAAGAATAATTGAGAGTCGACCTATCAGCAAGACCAAGAGGTGGCGGGTCGTTGATGTTATCGAGAAAACTGGCGATTAAGCAGGAAAAAATAAGATCATCGGAGTCGATTAAATGATACAGGCTCAAACGAAACTGAAGGTAGCTGACAATTCTGGGGCCAAGATGCTTTCCTGTATTAAAGTGTTGGGGGGTTCCAGGAGAAAATATGCAAGTGTAGGAGATATTATAGTTGTATCCGTGAAGGAAGCCTTGCCAAATTCCAAAGTTAAAAAAGGAGATGTTGTTCGTGCGGTAGTTGTAAGGACTGCAAAGGAGATTCGTAGGTCTGATGGGTCTTACATAAAATTTGATGATAACTCAGCAGTGCTAATTACCCAACAAAAAGAGCCTATTGGGACAAGAATATTTGGCCCTGTAGCAAGAGAATTAAGGGCTAAGAGATTTATGAGAATAATTTCGTTGGCCCCAGAGGTACTTTGAGTTTTGTAAAGAAGTAAATTTACTTTTAGTATAAGAATAAAGGTGAAATTGCGATTGATGATATTGCGAAAAAAACATCCTACGATTAAGAAAGATGACAAGATCATTGTTATTACTGGAAAAGAGAAAGGCAAGATTAGTAGTGTTCTCAAAGTAGACTCTGAGAAAGAACGTGTCATTGCTGAGAAAGTTAATATTGTTAAGAAGCATGCGAAACCTAGCGCACAGACTGCCCAAGGTGGAATCATTGAGAAGGAGGCACCTCTACATATTTCTAACGTGATGATTGTCTGCAATAAATGCAGTGAGCCCACAAGAATTGGGAAGCGTATACTCGGAGACGGTTCAAAGGTTCGTGTTTGTAAGAAGTGTGGAGAGTCGATGGATGATTAGTTGAATACTCAACTGCTCAACAGTTCCATGACTAAAATGATTTTGAATATAATGATATAGAAGTTAGGAGGAGTTAGTTTTGTCTCGATTAAAGGAAAAATATATTACTGAAGTCATTCCTGCTATGATCAAGGAATTTGGATATAAAAGTATTATGGCTGTCCCGAGGATAGAAAAAGTTGTTTTAAACATGGGCCTCGGAGATGCTATACAGAATATCAAAACACTTGATTTTGGTGTTGAGGAACTTAGCCTGATCGCTGGTCAAAGGGCCGTTGTGACAAAGGCGAAAAGATCCATCGCTGGTTTCAAGCTTCGGGAAGGAATGCCTATTGGGTGTATGGTGACTTTAAGATGTAACAAAATGTTTGATTTTTTAGATAAACTTTTCAATGTAGCCCTTGCTCGGCTAAGGGATTTCAGGGGGTTGTCAGAAAAGATTTTTGACGGTCGTGCTAATTGCACGATTGGGATCAAGGAACATATAATCTTTCCTGAGATTAACTATGATAAGATAGACAAGGTTAAAGGTCTAAATGTCTCTATAATAACAACTGCTAAAACTGATCCAGAAGGTCTTTATTTATTAAAGCAATTGGGAATGCCTTTCCGCAATTAGGATGGAGGTGATTTTGGCGAAAAAGTCACTTGTCGTTAAGGCCCAGAGAAAGCAAAAATATTCCGCGCGTCAATATAACAGATGCCCAATTTGTGGACGGAGCAGAGCGTTTATAAGGAAATTCGGTATCTGTCGTATTTGTTTTAGGAATTTGGCCTCAAAAGGACAAATTCCTGGAGTAATCAAGTCAAGTTGGTAACTTGAAGAATTGTCATTGACTAAGGGTTATTGGGAGTAGAATAAATGACTATGACTGATCCTATCTCCGACATGTTGACAAGAATTAGAAATTCCATAATGGCTTCTCATGAAGTTGTAGATATGCCTTTTTCTAACTTAAAGATAAATATAGCCAAAATTTTAAAGTCCGAAGGTTATATAAAAAATTTTAGAATCAGTTCTGTTGGTCAACATAAGGTTATTAGAATTTTTTTAAAGTATGATGAAGAAGGGGTTTCTGTTATTGGCGGACTAAAGAGAATAAGCAAGCCAAGCTGCCGTGTCTATGCAGGATGGGACGAAGTTCCGAAGGTCTTAAATGGATATGGAATAAATATCGTTTCCACACCAAAAGGACTTATGACAGATAGACAGGCCAGAAAAATGCATGTTGGTGGAGAAATTCTCTGTTCATTGTGGTAGTAGTTCAAGTTTTGAAGGCGTGATATAATGATTGGTATTCGATTTTGAGGCCGGGAAAAGTTGGAGGTTTTGAATGTCACGTATAGGCAGGATGCTTATTCAGATACCAAAAGGAGTTGAGGTTAAACTTGAGAGGGACTTCGTTTCAGTGAAAGGACCAAAGGGCGAGCTAAAGCGGCGTGTTCATCCCAAGGTTCAGGTAAATGTCTCTGATGAAGAGATAGTTGTTTCGTCTACAGATAGCTCCGGAGTTTCAAGATCTCTTAATGGTCTTTTCAGGGCCCTAATTTTCAATATGGTTAACGGTGTTTCAAATGGGTTTGAAAGAGTTCTTGAGGTTGTTGGTGTCGGATATAGAGCAGAGTTGAAAGGAAGGACAGCGATTTTTAATTTGGGATATTCACTCCCAATAGAATTTAAATTGCCTGATGGGATAGATATAAAAATAGAGAAATCAACAATCCGTTTAAGTGGAATTGATAAAGAGCTTGTAGGGATGACTGCTGCTAAAATCCGGAGTTTAAGAAAACCGGAGCCATATAAAGGAAAAGGAATCAGATATGCGGAAGAGAGGATACGGAGGAAGGCTGGTAAAGCAGGGGCTAAGCAATAAGTGACGAGTATACTGTAAGGCCAAGAAGTGAAATAAGGATAGCAATATGAGTACTTTTAATAGAGCCGAGGCGAGGTTAAGAAGGAAGAAAAGGGTTCGCAAAAAGATACGTGGTAGTTATGAAAGACCACGTTTATGTGTTTTTAGGAGTTCCAAGCATATTTATGCCCAGATTATTGACGATTTTACAGGCAGAACATTAGCAGAGGCTTCTTCGTTGTCTAAGGATTTTAGTAAAAAAGCGCGAATGATCGGAGGCAATAAAGAAGGGGCTGCATTGGTTGGTGCTGCAATCTCTGAACGAGCACTTAAATCTGGGATCAAGAGGGTTGTTTTTGACCGAAACGGGTTCTTATTCCATGGACGCGTGAAGACCCTTTCTGAGGCAGCACGTGAATTTGGACTGGAATTTTGAGTTGAGAAAGCACATAACTTATGTATCATATTTCATCAGAAAAGAAGATTCAAAAAGCGAGGACTGGTCGATTGTTTAAAGAAGAGGACGAAGCTGAGTTAATTGAGAAAGTAGTTCATATCAATCGAGTGGCAAAGGTTGTAAAAGGAGGCCGTCGGTTTAGCTTTAGTGCTATAGTTGTAGTTGGCGATGGTAAAGGCACAGTTGGTAGCGGGCTTGGAAAAGCCAATCAAGTCCCTGATGCCATCAGGAAGGGGGTTGAAAAGGCCAAGAGAGATATGAAAGATGTCTGTCTTGATAATACTACCATTCCTTATAAGGTGGTTGGTGAGTGGGGCGCGGGGCGAGTTCTTCTGAAACCTGCTGGACCAGGTACAGGTTTAATCGCCGGAGGGGCAGTCCGTGCAGTTTTAGAGGCAGCTGGTGTGCAGAACATTCTTACAAAGTGTCTTGGTTCCCATAACCCGCATAATCTGGTGGAAGCTACAATCAGGGGTTTACGTTCCTTGCGGAATCCAGAAGAAATCGCCCGTCGCAGAGGTAAAACGGTTGAGGAATTTGCAAATTAGAAAGTGAGATAAGGCCTGTATTTAACGTTGGCTTGACCTTTTAAGAGTATTGATTATGGCTGAAACTATTAGAGTGACTCTTGTAAAAAGCGGAATAGGTAAGCCCAAGAAAATTGGCATGACCTTGAGGGGTTTGGGTCTCACAAAATTGAACAAAACTGTAGAGTTGAAGAATACACCGGCTATAAGGGGGATGATTAATAAAGTTTCATTCCTAGTTAAGATTGGATAAATTTTTGATAATGTTCAAAATTATTAACATCCAGTATCTACCAGGGCGGTTTATTCATTTCGATTCCTTAAAGGAAAATTCTATTCTCTTGGATCTAAAATCCATGCCTTTCTGGATGCTAAGTTTTTTAAATGTTTCCAAAGTGTTATGTGGTAGTGACGATGAGAATCAATGATCTTTCACCTGTAGAGGGTTCGAAAAAGAAAAGGAAACGAGTAGGAAGAGGGCCGGGCTCTGGGCACGGAAAAACTTCTTGTCGAGGGAATAAAGGACAGAACTCGCGTTCGGGAGGTGGGCCTCGCCTTGGCTTTGAAGGGGGACAGATGCCTCTTCAAAGACGCTTACCAAAGCGTGGTTTTACCAATATATTCAAGAGACACTATAGCATAATTAATGTTAAGGACCTAAACCGATTTGAGCCAAATTCCACATTAAATGTGGAGGTTCTAAAAGAAGCTGGAATGGTCAAAAAGGTAAAAGATGGAGTCAAGCTTTTAGGCAGTGGTGAAATATCTTATCCTGTGGTTATTAGAGTTGACAGGGTGAGCAAGACAGCTAAGGAAAAGATCTATGCCGCAGGTGGCAAGGTCGAGGTGATTTGAACGGAGGTATCCTGATTTGCTTGGGGGTTTTCAAAATATTCCCAAAATACCGGAGTTGAGAAAGAAGATAATCTTTACCCTTTTGATGCTCATTGTTTATCGAGTGGGGTGCCATATCCCAACTCCTGGTATAGACGGAGCTGCTCTTAATGCCTTCTTCAGTACGAAGCAGGGGACTCTTTTTGGGCTTTTTGATATGTTTTCGGGTGGTGCTCTCAGTCGAATGTCTGTGATGGCTCTTGGGATTATGCCATACATTAGTGCATCAATCATCCTTGAACTAATGACTGTTGTTGTTCCATATCTCGAAAAGTTAAAAAAGGAAGGTGAGCAAGGGCGAAAAAAGATCACTCAGTATACCCGTTATGGCACAGTGATTTTAAGTATCATCCAGGGTTTTGGTATTGCGGTGGGCCTTGAAAATATGAGTAGTCCTGGAGGGGCAATGGTTGTGCCTGTGGGAGGCTGGGGCTTCAGGTTTCTTACAGTGATTACACTTACTGCAGGAACTTCCTTTTTAATGTGGTTGGGAGAACAGATCACCGAAAGAGGTATAGGTAATGGGATATCGCTTATCATTTTTGCTGGTATTGTAGCCCGGTTTCCTGTAGCTGTTGCCAATACCTTCAGACTTGTGGGAACAGGTGAGGTCACGGCCTTTTTCATGGTTTTGATTGTTGCGCTTATGGTTGCTGTGGTTGGGGTGATTGTTTTTATTGAAAGGGGCCAAAGAAGGATACCAGTTCAATATGCTAAAAGGATAATCGGTCGTAAAATGTATGGAGGGCAAAGCACACACCTGCCTTTGAAAGTCAACACAGCAGGTGTAATACCCCCGATCTTTGCATCTTCTATCATTATGTTTCCGGCAACAATAGCCAATTTTCTGAGCAAGGAGCAATTTCCTTGGTTACGGCAGATTGTCGGTTTTTTGGCCCCGGGGAATGTGGTCTATAGTTTAATTTATGTGGGTTTTATTTTCTTTTTTTGCTACTTCTATACAGCCGTTCATTTTAACCCGGTTGATGTGGCCGATAATATGAAAAGATCAGGTGGTTTTATTCCTGGGACAAGGCCTGGAAAGAATACAGCAGAGTATATTGATCGAGTTCTAACGAGGATTACCTTTTTGGGTGCTATTTATGTCTCGGCCATTTGCATTTTGCCTCAGATTTTGATCTATCAGTTGAATATGCCATTTTATTTTGGCGGTACTGCTCTGTTAATTGTGGTTGGTGTGGCAATGGATACAACCAATCAGATTGAGACACATATGTTGTCTCGACACTATGAAGGTTTTATGAAAAAGGGCTTTGGCAGAACAAGAAGATAGTAGAGGAAGCTTTATAGTTATTGGTGAATTAGTTTGTTTGGAAAGATGGTATGGCTAAAGAAGGGGCAATTGAAGTGGAAGGTGTCGTTATTGAAACTTTGCCTAATGCTATGTTCAGAGTCGAATTGAAAAATGGCCACCGAGTATTGAGTCATATTTCCGGTAGAATGAGGAAACATTTCATAAAGATTCTATCCGGAGATAATGTAATAGTGGAATTATCTCCTTACGATTTAAATAGGGGTCGGATCGTATATCGGAGCAAGAAACAATGAGGGTTTTAACTGCTTTTACGTTGAAATAAAATTGACCTTAAATAGAGGTGTTTCGGGGCATGAAAGTGAGACCTTCAGTCAAGAAGATGTGTATTAAATGCAAGATCATAAGGCGCAGAGGAGTCGTTCGTGTGATCTGTGAGAACCCTCGCCACAAACAGAGACAGGGTTGATTTGTCATTGATCATTTCATGTTCTATCCTTTCTCTTTTATTATGGATTAGAAATAAATGATAAATGAATGAAAAAAGGGAGTAAAAATTGGCTAGAATTGCGGGCGTTGACTTACCAAAGGGAAAAAGGATGGAGATTGCCTTGACATATATCCATGGCATAGGCAGAAGTTCCTCTCAAAAAATACTCACCGAGGCAGAAATAGACTGGAATATAATATCAGATGAGATCACAGGGGAGCAGATAACCATTATTCGAAGGATTATTGACGAGAAGCATAAAGTTGAAGGTGACCTCAAACGTGAAGTATCAATGAACATAAAAAGGTTAATGGATTTGGGTGTATATCGTGGACTAAGGCATAGAAAAGGCCTCCCCGTCAGGGGTCAGAGAACCAGTACTAATGCTAGGACGAGAAAAGGTCCTCGCAGGGCCATGATGGGAAAGCGAAAAAAATAGAAAATTGAGGAAATAAGGTGGCAATAACAGTAAAGAAGAAAGGCAGGGCAAAAAAGGAAAAGAAGAATGTGCCTACTGGAATTGTGTATATACAGTCGACCTTTAATAACACTATTGTGACAATCACTGACCCTATTGGGAATGTCATTGCCCAGTCAAGTGCAGGAAGAGGGGGGGTTAAAGGGTCGAGAAAGAGTACCCCTTTTGCTGCCCAACTTGCTGCTCGGGATGCACTAAGACAGGCTATGGAACAAGGGATGAAAGTAGCTGAAGTGAGGGTAAAAGGCCCTGGTGTGGGGAGAGAAGCAGCCCTGCGTGCCCTTCAAGTGGAAGGCTTCAGTGTTAGTGTTATTAGAGATGTAACCCCCATGCCTCATAATGGTTGTCGTCCGCCAAAAAGACGGAGGGTGTAGAATTTTAAATATTAGATTTCGGAATTTGGGATGATCTACAAGTAACGAGTAACGAGTGACAAGTGACGGGCGATGAGTGATAAGTAACAAGCTAAGAAGAGAGGAGTAATATATTGGCTAGATATATTGGTTCATTATGCAGATTATGCAGGAGGGAGAACCAAAAGCTATTACTGAAGGGTGATCGTTGCTATGGCGATAAATGTGCCTTTGAGAGAAGGCCTTATGCGCCTGGCGAACACGGCAAAAGTCGGCTTACAGGAAAATACTCGGATTATATGGTCCAACTCAGGGAAAAGCAGAAAGTTAAGAGGATCTACAGCATTTTAGAAAAGCAGTTTAGGGGCTATTATTTAAGAGCTGAGAGGCAAAAGGGTATTACCGGTATAAACTTACTACTTTTGCTTGAATCCCGCTTGGACAATATTGTCTATAGAATGGGTTTTGCGACCTCTCGGAATCATGCAAGACAGATGATCAGACACAATCACTTTTTAGTCAACAGTCGTAAGGTTAATATCCCTTCACGCAAAATTAAGCCCGGGGATGTTGTTGAATTAAGAGAAAAGAGCCGTAAGGTTCCACAGATACTTGAAGCTATGGAGACGGTTGTCAGAAGGGGTATTCCAAATTGGATTGAGGTTGAAAAGGATAAGTTCAGGGGAACATTGAAGTTACTTCCCAACAGAGAAGACATTACGATGCCCATTCAGGAACAGCTTATTGTCGAATTGTACTCAAAATAGAGTATAAAAGATTAATTAACGATTAATTACTGAAGATTGAAATGAACCGATCATTTGGTGGTTGGTAGTTTCCAATCCTTATATATTAAATATATTAACATAATATAATAATGGGGGAAGCTTTTTTGGTAGATCTACGAAGCAAAAATTGGCGGGAATTGATTAAGCCAAAACGGATTGAGATTGACCAGGATAAGTATTCAAATTTTTATGGAAAATTCATATGTGAACCCCTGGAAAGAGGGTTTGGAATCACGATAGGTAATTCCTTGAGGCGCATTCTCCTTTCTTCCTTACAAGGGGCAGCAATTGTTTCTGTTAAGTTTGACAGTGTGCTCCATGAATTTTCCACCATTCCTGGGGTGCTAGAGGATGTAACTGATATCATACTGAATCTGAAAGAGGTTAAGCTGAAAATCGTTGATTCAGAAGAAGCCATAATCCACCTGTCAAGAGACAGAATAGGAGAGGTTACGGCTGGCGATATTGATACACATGGTTTGGTGGAAATCCTGAATCCTGGTCAGCATATAGCAACACTAAGTAAGGAAGCTGAGCTTAATATGGAGATGGTTGTTAAAACGGGAAAAGGTTATGTCCCCTCAGAAAGGAACAAATCAAAGGATCAATCAATTGGCACCATCTCAATGGATGCGGTTTTTTCGCCTATTACTAAAGTCAACTATGTGGTGACAAATGCTAGGGTGGGACAGATTACTGATTATGATAAACTGACATTGGAGATCTGGACCGATGGCACTGTTCTACCTGAAGATGCGATTGCATATTCAGCTAAAATTCTCAAGGAACAGATGGGCCCATTTATCAATTTTGAAGAGGAGCCAGAGCCTGAGGAGGAGGAAGAGGGGGAAAAAGAGGAGAAATTAAACGAAAATCTTTTCAGACCTGTTTCCGAGCTTGAATTGTCTGTACGTTCTGCCAATTGCTTAAAAAATGCTAATATCACGCTGATTGGGGAGTTAGTTCAAAAGACAGAAGCTGAGATGTTGAAGACAAAGAATTTCGGAAGGAAATCACTGAACGAGATTAAATCTTTGCTCGAAGAAATGGATCTTTTTTTAGGAATGGAACTGGATAATTTCCCTCTTGCGGAAAATCAGGATGAAGGTAAGAAAGAAGACTAAGAAGAAGGTACAGGCAGATGAGGCATAGAAAGGGAGGTAACCAACTAGGACGCAATTCAAGTCACCGAAGGGCTATGTTGAAAAACATGGTAACTGCCCTATTCAAATATGAACAAATCGAGACAACAGATGCCAAGGCTAAAGTGCTACGGGCCGTGGCTGAAAAAATGATCACCCTTGGCAAACGTGGGGATCTACATGCAAGACGTCAGGCCCTTGCCTATATTAAAGACAAAGAGATAACCTATAGACTTTTTGGTGATCTTAAAGACCGATATCTTGATAGAACTGGAGGTTACATAAGAATTATCAAGAAAGATACTAGAAAGGGGGATGGGGCCCCTATCTCTATTATTCAACTTATACCGCAAGAGGAAGGGAAGAAATCGCGTAAGAAAGGAAATAGGCCAAGCGGTAGTAAGGGTTTAGGCAAAAAATCAATAAAAGAGACACTGATGAAAAAAAGAGAGAAGAAAGTGGAAAAGGAGTTAAATAAAAAATCTTCCAATGAAACAGACGATGTTTCCGATGGAAAGGAGAAAAAGATTTAAATTGGCCTGCTGGAAGCCGCAGGTCTTGAAAAAAATAAGGGCGCTTGGGACTGTTATTACACTTTTCCCGTCAGCCTCCTCGCCAATTTATTGGTAAGGGGGTTTTTTTATGGAGATTCAGGTTGAGGAAATTTAAGCATAAACACTTGTTGGGTATGGAGCATTTGTCCGTTTCGGATATTGAACTCATTTTAAGCACGGCAGAATCCTTAAAAGAAATTTCCGAAAGGGACATAAAAAAAGTCCCTACCCTGAGGGGTAAGAGCATAGTGAATTTTTTTTATGAACCAAGCACTAGAACTCGAACTTCTTTTGAAATGGCCGCAAAGATGCTTAGCGCTGATACTGTCAGCCTTTCAGCTTCAGGAAGTAGCTCGGTAAAAGGAGAGACTCTTATTGACACTGCTCGAAACCTTCAGGCGATGAACCCTGATATAATTGTTTTAAGACATCCATTAAGCGGTGCCCCCCATCTTTTGGCGAGGGAGATGAAGGTAGGAATCATCAATGCTGGCGATGGCATAAATGAGCACCCAACTCAGGCTTTGCTTGATTTGTTCACGATTAGGGAAAAGAAGGGAAAGATCAAGGGATTGAATGTCGCTATTATTGGAGATATTTCCCACAGTCGCGTTGCCAGATCAAATATTATTGGATTAATAAAAATGGGTGCAAAAGTAACTGTTTCCGGGCCGCCAACAATGATTCCGATTGGCATTGAGGCATTCGGAGTTCAGGTTGTTTATAATCCGGTTGAGGCGGTCAAAAAAAAGGATGTTGTAATGTTACTTAGAATACAGTTGGAAAGACAAAGCAAGATTCTTTTCCCGAGTCTCAGGGAATATGCCACTTTTTTTGGGATGAATGAAGAGATTATATGTGGGGCAAAAAATGATGTGATTGTGATGCATCCAGGGCCCATGAATCGAGGTGTTGAAATAACTTCTGAGTTGGCTGATGGCCCTTATTCTGTAATTCTTGACCAGGTAGCTAATGGAGTTGCAGTGCGTATGGCCTTGCTTTATCTTTTAATTGGAGGATTGCGGAGTGATAACGTGGATTAGGAATGGAGAGGTTGTTGATCCGGTTCAGGGTATTGTGGAAAAGGTCGATTTGATCATTAGGAAAGGAAGAATTGCCAAGATTTTGCCTCCCGGGACATATAAAGAAGAAGGATCTCAAGTTACTATAATTAATGCCTCTAACAGACTAATTATCCCTGGCCTAATCGATATGCATGTCCATTTGAGAGAACCAGGGCATGAATATAAAGAAACGATAAAAACAGGTGGAAAGGCCGCTGTCGCAGGAGGTTTTGTTGCCCTTGCCTGTATGCCCAATACCGTGCCTCCAAATGATTGTCGATCTGTAACTGAATTTATCTTAGAGCAGGCAAAGAAAGCTGGCTTAGTACAAGTATGTCCAATTGGGGCTATTACGATAGGACAAAAAGGGGAAATACTCACTGAATTTGGCGACCTTAGGGCGGCAGGTGCTGTAGCCGTATCGGACGATGGTTTCCCCGTAACCAATAGCGAAGTTATGAGAAGGGCCCTCGAATATGGTAAGTATCATGGGTTAATAGTCATATCCCATTCTGAAGATACCACCCTATCATCTGGTGGTGTCATGCATGAAGGAATTGTCTCAACCAAGATTGGTTTGCCTGGTATCCCTGCTGCTAGCGAAGAGATTATGGTTTATCGTGATATATCACTTGCCAAACTGACTGGATGCCCGGTCCATATTGCACACGTAAGCACAGCAGAATCAGTTGAATTAATCAGGAGGGCAAAAGGAGAGGGTGTAGCGGTTACCGCAGAAACGGCTCCCCATTATTTCAATCTGGATCACAACGCTGTAATTGGATATGATACTAATGTTAAAGTCAATCCTCCTTTGAGATCTCCAAATGATGTCAAGGCGATAAAGAAGGGGCTGGCCGAGGGAGTTATAGATGTTATCGCAACAGACCATGCTCCTCACAGTCCTTTGGAGAAGGAGTTAGAGTTCGAGAGTGCAGCCTTTGGAATGATCGGGCTGGAAACTGCCTTGCCCTTGACCTTGAAATTGGTACGGGAAGGTATATTGGGATTGCCTGAGGCCATCAGGAAACTATCTTACAATGCAGCAGGTGTACTTGGGATCCCGGGTGGTCGATTAATGGAGGGTGCTCAAGCAGATTTGGCATTGATTGATCCGGAATACGAATATGTGCTGTTGGAAGAGGATATTCTTTCCAAGAGCAAGAATTCTCCATTTATTGGTGAGAAATTAAGGGGCAGAAATGAATTGACCATGGTTGGAGGGAAGATTGTCTGGGAAAGAGAAGCGTAAAATCCTGGTCATTGATGATGAAAAGAGTATGCGTGAGTTTCTGGATATTATGTTGACCAAGGAAGGATACCGGCTGACTCTTGCAGGAAGTGGGGAAAGTGCATGTCGAATTATGGAAAAAGAACATTTCGACATGGTTATTACTGATATACGCATGAAAGGTATCGATGGCATTGGGGTGCTGAAAAAGGCCAGGGAAGTAAATCAAGATGTGATAGTCGTTTTAATATCAGCGTTTGCAACGGCCGATACTGCTGTTGAGGCGATGAATGAAGGGGCCTATGATTATATTCCAAAACCCTTTAAAGTCAGAGAATTTAAAAAAATCGTTAAAGATGCGCTGAGTTCAAAAGATAAGGTAGATTTAGTTAAGGATGGTTATTCAGAAAGTCGCTATCACTTTGGTTGCCTTATAGGGGAGAGCCCTCAAATGAGGAAAGTCTATGATCTGATTAAGAAAGTAGCTGATACAAAGACAAATATTCTCATTTCAGGTGAGAGTGGAACCGGTAAAGAATTAGTGGCAAAGGCCATTCACAATTTGAGTTCAAGAAAAGAAAAGCCCTTTGTTGTTATTAATTGTGCAGGGATTCCAGAAAACCTTATAGAGAGTGAATTGTTTGGCTATAAAAAAGGGGCGTTTACAGGGGCTGCAATGGACAAGGAGGGACTTTTCGGCGTGGCGGATGAGGGAACGGTTTTCCTTGATGAGGTGGGCGAACTGACGCCTCCTATCCAGGTTAAAATATTAAGGGTCATTCAGGAGAGGACATTTACCGCTGTTGGAGGGACAGAGGAAAAAAATGTTGATGTCCGATTCATATCCGCTACGAACAAAGACCTTGAAAAGGAGGTCATAGACAATAATTTCAGAGAGGATCTTTATTTTAGGTTGAATGTCATACATATTCCTATGCCTCCTTTAAGGGAAAGGGATGGGGATCTGCCTTTATTGGGCCGGTTTTTTCTCGAGAAGTATTCAAGGCTTTTCAACAAAGACATCAGAAAGATGTCTGCTTATGCCATGGATCTTCTTGGACAATATTATTTTCCAGGTAATGTCAGAGAACTGGAAAATATCATTGAAAGAAGCGTAGCCCTTGAGACTTCCAATATTGTTTTGCCTGAAAGCCTGGCTCTCTCAAATTTGAGGAGGGAATTGATCAATAAAAATAGACGAAAGACGGATTTGCATCCGGACGGCATTCAACTGGATGATGTCATGGCAAAAATCGAAAGGGATTATCTTTTCGATGCCTTAGAAATGGCTCATGGGTCAAAACATAAGGCAGCGGAGCTTTTAGGTATCACCCTCGATTCTCTAAAATATCGTATGAAAAAATCTGATGTTTAATTTCTTTCCTTTATCCTACCTTAAGAATTAAAGGGCTATGTAAGAAAATCAATTCTTTCAGGTGAAAATCACCTTATTTAAGCGAAAAATCACCTCTTTGTCTGCAAAAAAGAACAATTTTGTCAGATTAAAATCTTTGGCTCGAAATGTTAATCTCGTAACAATCTGATATTAAAGCATAAAACTGTATTTATATATTTTTATTCTTTTTGGCATAATAATTGTAGTAAAAATAAGGTAGTAAAAAAAGCACAATGTAGAGGATTGAAATCTAACTCTGACTTCACAATTGGGTTTTAATCAATTATCAAAAACAAAATTATGAGAGGAGGTAAAAAATGTTACAAAGATTGAGAAAAAAGGATGAGAGAGGTTTTACGCTTATTGAGTTGATGATAGTTGTAGCCATCATCGGCATCCTGGCCGCTATTGCCATACCGCAGTTCACTGCTTACAGGGCAAGGGCATTTAACGCACAGGCCAATTCAGATGCAAGGAATCTTTACACTGCCGCCCAGGCCTATTTTGCCGAGGTCCCGACAGGGACAGTAACTGAAGCCTTATTGACTACTTACGGCTTTACAAAAACGACTGGTAACACCCTGACGATAACCACCGGCACCATGTCTGGCCTGAGCGTTACAGTCACTCCGGCGAATGGCACCCAGACATACACCGTTAATGCCGCCGGGGTAATTACTGCGGCGGCTAAGTCGTAAATAGCAGATTTCAATGCCGCCGGAATTATTGTTAACCAATAAGACACGACAAGAAGAAAAAGGGGCTTTTAAAGCCCCTTTTTCTTTGCTATTCTATTTGCTATGGAAGCTGCCTTTATCTAAACCTCAGACGGGCCTGTTTCCATTTAACGGACTGTTCAGGAGGAAAGATGTGTCTCCTATGACGCTCAAGCTCAATAGATCAAAGTCGTTTTTAGGAAGAATCGGGCCTTTGCTTCTAATAATTATGGATGGTATAGGTATCGGCCAAAAAGATGAGAGCAATGCAGTATATTTGGCCAAAACCCCGAATCTTGATCGCCTCTTCAAATCCAGGCTCTATTGTCAGCTTCAAGCCCATGGGACTGCTGTGGGCCTCCCCACTGATAAGGATATGGGTAACAGCGAAGTTGGACACAACGCACTTGGAGCAGGCCGGATATTCGCTCAGGGAGCGCTTTTGGTAAATCAGGCCATTGAAACAGGCGAGATCTTTAAAACTGAAATCTGGTCCAGAATTGTTAAACGAGTGATGGATGGAGGAACCTTGCATTTTATTGGTTTGCTTTCGGACGGCAATGTTCATTCACACATAGACCAGGTATACAAACTTATTGATAAATGTGTTGAACTGAAATTACAAAGTGTGCGTATTCATGCCCTTCTTGACGGCAGGGATGTAGGTGAGAGGTCGGCCTTGGCATATGTAATACCAATGGAGCGTAAATTAAGGAGGATTTCGGAAGTAGATGGACTTGATTACGGAATTGCCTCTGGCGGCGGTCGAATGAAGGTCACTATGGATCGTTACAATGCAGATTGGGACATCGTAAAACGAGGCTGGGAAGCCCATGTGCTTGGGAAAGGACGGCCTTTTCACTCGGCAGAAGAAGCAGTTAGGACTTTTTATAATGAGGACTCGACAATAACAGATCAGTATTTAGATTCCTTTACAGTTGTGGGCCCTGAAGGACATCCAGTCGGACCAATTGTGGATGGAGATGTTGTGATATGCTTCAACTTTAGAGGAGATCGTGCCATTGAGATCTCTCGGGCCTTTACGGAAAAGGATTTCCATGACTTCGATCGAGGTTCATTGCCAGACATACTATATGCGGGGATAATGGAGTATGATGGCGATACACATGTACCACCTAACTTCCTTGTGTTGCCTCCAGCAATTGATCACACCATTAGTGAATATCTTTGTTCTGAAAGAATCAAGACCTTTGCAATATCAGAAACCCAAAAGTTTGGCCATGTGACTTACTTTTGGAATGGCAATCGATCTGGGTATTTTGATAAATACCTTGAGACGTATGTAGAGATTACGTCTGATAGGATAAAATTTGATAAGGCTCCAAAAATGAAGGCATTTGAAATCAAAGACAAGACAATTGAGATGCTGACGAGTAAAAAGTATAGGTTTGGACGTCTCAATTTTGCAAATGGTGATATGGTTGGGCATACTGGTATCATGGAAGCGGCAATCATTGCTGTTGAAACTGTTGACCAGTGTGTTGGCGAACTGCTAAATGTGATTGAGGAGCTTGAGGGTATTGCCGTGGTGACTGCTGATCATGGTAACTCCGATAAGATGTTTACCACTGACAAAAATGGAGTTAGAGTACCAAAGACATCTCACACCCTTAACCCTGTCCCTTTTGCCATTTACGATCCAGGATACAATGGAGAATATGAAATGGCGGACCTGGAAAGACCTGGTTTGTCCAATGTAGCGGCTACTCTTTTGAATTTGATCGGCTACGAGAAGGTAGAAAATTACGACTCATCTTTAATCAAAATCAAGGCACACTGACCTCGTTCTCATTCCATTTATTCCCCACGCCTCTGGGTGTTAACCATGGGTATGCCGATGTCTGATTGCATTTCAGGGTCACTCTGCTGTTTAATGGAATGAGGTAGGATTTTGAAATATTTTATGAATTATAATCGTGGCGGGCGATGGGAGACTTGAACTCCCGACCTCTGGTTCCGGAGACCAACGCTCTATCCACTGAGCTAATCGCCCATGTTGTAACAATCTAGCGCTTTAAGAAAATAATTAGCAAATTATAGGGGTATAGGGATCTCTTTTAAGAACGTCATACCGCCTATAGCGGGATCGAACGCCCCTATGCCCTAACCATAGATCAGGAACAGAAAGGCAGAACATGGGGTCCTCTTTTCAGAAAACGAAAAATTGGTTGCTAATTATTTGAGTTAAGTTGCTTCTCAGGCGGGCGGCAAATTACTGAGGTTGATGCCATAGCCACCATAAAGGCAAAGTACTGACTTAACCCTCCGCCCGCCGTAGCGCAGTGATGTCCCTTCGGCCTTGCAGTTGACGTCTCGTTTTTGAAAAGAGAGTCCCATGCCCTGCCATAGCTACACTGCGAATTTCTTAAAAGAGATCCCAATATCCTGTCTGATATATTTTCAAAGATCTAAACAGTTACCTTATATTTAGATTTTCATTAGCAGGTTTATTGGATATAATCAAGAATTAAGGCAAAAGATAGATTGAGTTAAACAGGGATACACTTCCTTTCTAATCGATTAATTAAGGATAACTTTTATATTCTTGACAATATGAAAATTATATGTTAGAAAGGCTATTTAATATTATTACCATGAGGGCCCATATAAATTATCAAACGAGGTGCTGTAATGAAAAATAAGGATGAATTTTTTGAAGTAGGGGAAAAAGATGAGGAGGTATTTTTTGATTTTGGTGAAACGTCTAATGAGGATGTTGAAGATGAGAGGATTATAGAACTCGAGGATATTATTAAAAACGATGAGAAGAATATTTCTAAAATCCCCGAAGCTAAGCTGCGCGAAAGTGTACCCGTTGAGGAGGAGATTCTTAATGATGATTCGAGCAAGGTATTGGAAATCCCTGAGGAACAACATGAAAGTGAAGAGGTTATAGTCCCTTCTACGGCTGAAACACCAATAGGTTTATCTGAGGAAAGGGTTGAGGCTCTTATAACCAAAGTGGTTCAGGATGTAGTTGATAAAGCCGTAAGGGAGACTATGGCAACTACTTCAGAAAAGGTGATCAAAGAGGCTATTGAAGCCTTAAAAAGGAGTCTTGAATCCATATCAGATTAGAGTGAGGCCCCAAAAATTTGGAAACTTCGTAGAAGCAAAATTGACTGAGGGGGTTGTGAATACTGCAACCCTCTTTTTTGTTGTAAGTAGTATAACTACTCAGGAGATAGGATCCAATAAAATAAAGAGCCCCACCAGAGATTGAATTTTGGATCCTAGATAATTACTAAGTCCTTCGATTCATAAATTCGATGACGAATTCATTCAGACTTCGGCTGAGCTCAGTCGAAGCCCTCAGGACTTAGTGCTGAGTGAGCAATTTCGACGTATTAGATAGTCAAAATACGTCACCGTATTTGCGAATCGAAGCACTAAGTATTTAAATTTGTGATTAATTAGTTTCAAGGAGTGTTTAGAAAATGCAAAAGGAAACTATAGCTAAAAGTTATGAGCCTAATGAAGTTGAACAAAAATGGTATAAATACTGGGAAGAGAAAAATATTTTTGTGGCGGAAGCATTTTCTGATAAGGACCCATTTTGTATTGTCATTCCACCTCCCAACGTTACGGGGAGCCTACATATGGGCCATGCCCTAAATAACACTTTGCAGGATATCTTGTGCCGGTATAAGAGAATGAAAGGATATAATGTTCTGTGGCAACCCGGCACCGACCATGCAGGGATTGCTACTCAGAATGTAGTGGAGAGAGACCTGTCCTCAAAAGGGACAGATCGCTATGCTGTTGGTCGAGAAAAATTTGTGGAGCTGGTCTGGGAATGGCGAAAAAAGTATGGTGGCGTTATTATTAATCAGTTGAAGAGGTTAGGATGTTCATGTGATTGGAGTAGGGAACGCTTCACAATGGATGAAGGTCTTTCCAGGGCAGTGAAAGAAGTATTTGTGCGCCTTTATAATGAAGGACTTATATATCAGGGAGATTATATCATAAACTGGTGTCCTCGGTGTCATACTGCCTTGGCGGACATTGAAGTAGAGCATAAAGAGATGGACAACTATCTCTATTATATCATTTATCCTTTTGAGAAGAAGGACGGCAATTTAGTGGTTGCTACGACCCGCCCTGAAACACTATTAGGGGATACGGCTGTAGCGGTTAATCCTGAAGATGAACGCTATGAGGATCTATCAGGGGCACGCGTGTTATTGCCTATACTCAATAAGTCAATCCCGGTTATTTTTGACAGATATGTAGATAAGGAATTCGGCACAGGGGCACTAAAAATTACGCCGGCACATGATCTTAATGACTTTGAAATTGGCAATACCCATGGACTTGAAAGAATTAAGGTGATTGACGATAATGGAATGATGAATGAACTTGCCGGACCTTATCAGGGCATGGATAGGTTTGAGTGCCGAGAAAAAATCGTGGAAGATCTCAAACAGGCTGGCTTGTTAAAAGAAATAGAGCCGTATAGAAATGCTATTGGGCATTGTTATCGGTGCAAGACTATGATTGAACCCATTATTTCAAAACAGTGGTTTGTTAAAATAGCTCCGCTTGCTAAAGATGCAAGTCAAGCAGTCAAAGATGGAAAGACCAGGATATATCCTGCCAACTGGGAAGGGGTCTATTTTGATTGGATGAGCAATATTAGGGACTGGTGCGTTTCAAGACAAATTTGGTGGGGACACCGTATTCCTGCATGGTATTGCGAAGAATGTGGAGAGGTCCATGTGTCCAGGGAGAAACCCAAAAAGTGTAAATCTTGCCAGCATTCTAACTTAATACAAGAAACAGATGTCCTTGATACCTGGTTCAGTTCGGCACTATGGCCTTTTTCCACACTCGGTTGGCCTGATTCTACCGATGAAATAAAAACATTTTACCCTACTTCTATCCTTGTCACAGGTTTCGATATCCTTTTCTTTTGGGTGGCAAGAATGATGATGATGGGTTTTCATTTTATGGGAGATGTTCCTTTCAGAGACGTTTATATCCATGCCCTTGTAAGGGATGTGGAAGGTAAAAAGATGAGCAAGTCTAAGGGAAACGTTATTGATCCTATTGAAGTTATGGACCAGTTTGGTACGGACGCCTTTCGTTTTACCTTAGCAGCCTTAGCCGCACAGGGCAGAGATATTAAGCTTTCTGAAGAAAGGATTATTGGCTATCGCCATTTTGTAAACAAGATATGGAATGCTTCTCGGTTTGTTTTGATGAATTTGGAAGAGCAAGGGGATGAGGAAGAAAAAAATAGGACTTATACCCTTTCCGACCGTTGGATTTTGACAAGACTTGGTCAAGTCAGTGATGGAATTGTTCGGGCCCTGGAGGATTATCGTTTCAATGATGCCGCGGTTCTCTGTTATCAATTTATCTGGCATGAGTTCTGTGACTGGCATCTTGAAATGGCCAAACAGAGCCTTTATGGGAAAGATAAGGCCCTGAAAGAATCTTCAAGGAATGTTATTCAAGAAGTACTTATGGCTTCGTTAAAACTTTTACATCCCTTTATGCCCTTTGTGACGGAAGAGATATGGCAAAAACTACCTAAGTCCGAAGGCAGCATCATGACGGCTAAATTTCCTGAAGCATCGGATTTTATGTGGGATGAAGATGCGCTAAAGGAAATGGAATTATTAGTAGGAGTTATTACTGGAATTCGCAATATTCGTGGCGAAATGAACATACCTCCTTCCAAGAAAGTTGATATTGTCATTGATGTGGCTAAAAAGGAAGAAGAAGATATATTGTATAAAAACACTATACACGTTCAGAACCTTGCCAAGGTGGAAAACATATCCATCTCTTCTGGGGCACACAAACCTGAAGGATCAGCTACTGCGGTGTTTGGGCAAAACCAGGTACACGTGCTCCTGAAAGGCCTATTGGATTTTGAGGAAGAAAGAAAAAGAATAAAAAAAGAAATCAAGAAAATTGAAAAGGATCTTGAAGCCTCTAATAAAAAGCTTTCTAATAAGGCATTTATGGAAAAAGCTCCGGATGATATAATTGCTAAGGTCAAAGATAAAGCGGAATACTTTTCCCTCAAACAAAAGAAATTAAATCAAAATCTTCAATTTTTTGAGACTATAAATGATTGAACACAATCTTTTATTACAGAATATCATTCGCCTTGCCCTTGAGGAAGATCTGGGATCAGGTGACTTAACCACCTCTTCGATTATTGATTTAAAGAAAAAAGGAGAGGCCTTTCTGGTTGCTCAAGAGGAATTGGTGCTAGCTGGGTTACACATCTTTAAAAAAGTCTTCTTGGAGATAAACAGGGAAATTGAATTTTATGAATACTTTGATGAAGGTGAACTTATCCCTGCGGGGGAGAAGGTTTGTCTGGTAAGGGGGCAATTATTAGCCATTCTAAAAGCAGAAAGAACAGCACTCAATTTTTTACAGCGAATGAGTGGAATTGCTACCTTGACTAAAAAGTATGTAGAAAAAGTGGAATCTTTTGGAGTCAGAATTTTAGACACAAGAAAGACGGCCCCTGGGCTCAGATGGCTTGATAAATATGCGGTCCGGATAGGAGGTGGGCTCAATCATCGGTTTGGATTGTTTGATGGTATTTTGATCAAAGATAATCATATTATGGCAGTCGGTTCCATTGCTAAGGCCATAGAACTTGCCAGAAGAGGAAGTCCGCATACTTTGAAAATAGAAGTTGAAGTAGAAGACTTGGCCGGAGCAGAAGAGGCATTACAGGCAGGTGCGGACATAATTTTACTTGATAACATGAAGATAAAGCAGATAAGAAAAGTTATTCAGTTGATAAATGGAAGGGTTATGCTCGAGGCCTCGGGTGGCATCACTTTGGATACGGTTGAAGATGTCGCGAAAACCGGGGTAGATTTTATTTCTATTGGTGCCCTGACCCATTCCGTGAGGGCTGCTGATTTCAGTTTAGAGATCAGTCCTGATACGGCTGATATTGAAGAGTGAAGAGAAATTCTATTCGTATGATTTTCATATCTCTACCTCAAAAAACTAATGTTTGAACTCATTCAATAACTTCTCTAATTTCCCCAATGTAATCATCATCTGAGGGATATATGTATGAAAATATTTTTTCTCCTGGGACCTGTTTCACGAGGATGGGTCGTTCCCTTTTATTATCCTTATAGAGCCATTCAACCTCATACTTCACCTCTTTTGCCTTCATAGCACGGCCATGATCATCCTTTTCCATGATCAGGTACCCATGGGCACTGAAATCCTCACGTTTCCCTTTGCGATTTATCCTGGTCCAGCCTGTAATAGTCCCATTTTTGTCATAGCGATATACGTCTCTCCAGTCGCGAGGAAGCGACAGTTGTGGATCCACATAGTTTCGCTTCCACTCCTTCTTCAGAGCGTTCGGACAGAGTAGATGAGATAATATTTCTATGTGAAACCATGCCAAACGGTTTTTTTCGTACTGTGTCAGACGGTCGGCAGACGGGGCATTCCCAAACAATATGGGAGAGAGCCTAAAACCCCCTTTACCGTCCTCTTTCAGGATCCCCTCGGCCACAAGCTCTTTCCTCTTATTCAGTACCGTTATGCCACCCTCATTCGCCTCGTTCATAAGGTCTGTTAAAACAGAGATGTTGTTGATATAGAACCGTGGATTCCACACGTGGTTGTTCAGCGCCCTCTCGATCCTATCTTTGGGCGATGCACCCAGGGCCTCGCGTTTCTTTAGAAGAATATTGGTTGCTTCATTCATGGCAGTATCAAAATCCTGTTTTGCCTTTATATATGTCTTTTTTGTCGTTCTCATTATATCTTCTGCGGTAATATATTCAGGCGCCTCCTTGTTCATATTCTTAAATCTGTTAAAAGACTTATGAGCCTCGTTCATGGCGGCTGTCGATCTTTTGAGTACCTTCTCGAGGGGCTCGATCTTCAAACATTCTTCCTCAAGCTCGATATATAACTTCGCAAGATCAGGTATCTCGGATCGCATGAAAGCCTTTCGTAATAGTGCGCCCGCACTGTCATTTTCCAGGATCGCCCTTAATAGCAATTTATAGTCGCTGATATCGTAGTTGTGTCCTCTTATCAATGGGTTAAAACCTTCTAGTCCTATGGTGGCGTCGCCTACTCCATTTGCTACCTCAACTACCATGCCTTTTCGGTCGAATGTAAACAGATCATCTTCCAGCCCATAAAAAGTGATAAAACCAGGAGCAGAGAAGTAGGCCCCGTTGTGCACAAACAGGCCGATGTCAATGCGGCTTGACTTCATCATAGGAGTGCCCGGAACGCTTCTCCTTTCGGGATAAGGAACAACAATCTCTACGATTGATTTCTTCTCGTTCAGTGGCCGAATACTGATCTTGCTCTTGTCTCCACGAAGTACAACCCAATGGAACGTAATGGAACGATTGTGGATATCTTTGCTCTTCTCGGCACTCACCACCATACGGTACTGAGCATGAGGGCCTCGTATGACACGGGCAATAACCGCCGGTGTATTACACAGCACCTCCTGCTGATCGTGAATGAAATAGTCCCGTCCCAACAGACTCTCTGTCTCGTCTTTGACGGTGAGATGGACCATAGGTGGAAGGATATCCTTTGTAATCTCGTGGGCCATTTTGACCATCTTTAAAACATCCACGTTGCGCCCATTGAATACCGTAGGATGTGCCTTGTATGTGAGGTAGTCGGTTGGAACTTTGACAAGCCTGTTGCTCATTCGGAAAATCATCTGGACTGTCGGCATGAGGTTCTTGTTCAACCGAAGCAAGGATTTGGTTTCAGGCTGGAAAGCCGCAAGTGTATTGAGCACGGCCTTCAGGAACACCTGGTCAGAACCGGATGATCCTTGGGAGATGATAAGGTACGGCGTATTTGTGGGGTTTAGGTCGCCATAGCCGCCGCCAAGACCGTTGCGTCCGGCATCGTGGTCACGATGCTCAGGATATACATAAAGATTGCTTGCAGCATACTGCAAGTAAAGTGTTATTAATCCCTGGGTATTTTGATAAAACTTGCGAGGATTGCTGCCCCCCTGCTCCGGCGGTGAGCTGGTGGAGGAGTTTCCAACAGTAACGTGATTAAGCACCAACCTTGAACCCGCCCAGTCAATTTGTTTTTTCCGTTGGTCTTCCGTGTAATTTACTTTCCGGAGTTGGGGGAATAATTTCATGTCCAGGTGGGAATGGCCTCGATCTCGATTATCATATAAATCGCCAACGTTTCCGGCCGCTGTGCCTTCGGCCCACCACTGACGTAGCAAGTCACCCACATTACTTTTGGCCGTGGTGATCGGCTTCTCTGCAAGGTTGATAGCAAAGACTTCAGCCTCATCCACAGCGATCAAAGCAACACAAGCCATCAGGCTTAAAAAGAAAATAGAGGTTCGCATATTTAATATTAATGGTTCTTAATCTCTTTCCTCCATAGGGAAAATAGAGCCGTCCCCTATTTTAGCATCGCCACTGTTGCAAATCGTCCTGTTTTTCCCTCACACCTATATGAATAAAACAGGTCGGTCCTGCAAGAAGTACATATCCTGGCTACTTCAACATTCGCTTTACTGAGCCCTGCTTTCAGGAGCTGCCAATAACTAATCGCCCACAAATCAAAATAATTTTTCCGGACCATAAATCTTTCAAACTCCTTAGGAAAAATCTCATCATGGCTAACAAACTCTGCACAGCAGGGGCCAAGGGACGGGCCGATTGCCGCCAGAAGATCAGACTCATGACACCCAAAATCCTTTCTCATTCGGGTTACTGTGCGTCCCAGGATATTCTTAACATTACTTCGCCAGCCACAATGGACGTTGGCCACAACTCCAATCTTTGGATCAAAGACGATAACGCCCTGGCAGTCTGCCTGTTTCACCATAAGGGCGACACCAGGCATATCCGTTATCATGGCGTCGGCCAAAGGTGCTTTATTTTGCCTTTCAAAATTGCTCTTTCGTAACACATGAATGTCAGCTCCATGAGATTGGTTCATGAATATCAAACGTTTTGCCTGGATAGTTTCTTTGATCTTACTAAGATTTACCGTAATATTCTCCGGTCGATCACCTACTGTGTAGCTGGTATTAAGGCTGTCGTAAGGAGGACCGCTTACTCCGCCGCGCCGAGTAAAAACACTGTGAATAAGCTGTTGGTTTAAGGATAGTTTGGGGTAACAGAAGTAGATGATCTCTTCTCGTACCCATAAAAGGTCAGATAAATCTGGCATGTGAATTTCTAAAAAAGGCTTTAAATTAGGAAGGGAATCCGCCTTCAGCAGAGAAATAATTTTTTCGGAATCCTTGGCCGTGCATCCTTATTCGAACCATGACCGAGATGCTGTTACTGCCCGGAGGAAAAAGATAGATCCTGTCACGACACGAACTTTCTTACTTACCGCTGCTTCCTCCCGGACCTGACGGGGTTCGTAAGCGTCCGTCACGTGAAGTCCATCTCTGCTCCAGAAGCAGCAAAAGTTCATCTCGAATCAAGGATCTCCAAGAGGAATTTCAACCCCGCGTGAGCGGATTTCGGGTTACAGGGCACCGCTAGCTCCCCATCTAGCACGACCAAGGCCTCAAAAGAATTGTCAATAAACGTCTACCCTTTCTTTGAGCTCCTTGCCAACCTTGAAAAAGGGGAGTTTTTTGGGCTTCACTTTAATAATTTCCCCTGTTTTGGGGTTCCTGCCCTCGTAACCATCATAACTTTTCACTTTAAAGCTGCCAAGCCCTCTAATCTCTACCCTTTCGCCATTGATGAGGGCCTTTTCCATGTCCCCGAACACTGCGTTGACAATCTCTTCGGCCTTTCTTAAAGCCAAATTCTCTTCTTTGGCGAGTGCCTCTATCAATTGAGATTTATTCATAAATCACCCCTATCCAATAAAGGAACAATTAAAAGTGGTTACACAGGCTGTTGAGGTAAATTAATGGATCAAAGATCTCAAGTCAAGACAAAATCAGGCGAAATTTTTAAAAAAATGATTATATGCTATAAATTACCCATTTGCCGCCTTTGCTCAGGTGTTTACATCTCCTCTCCCTTACGCTATAAAGCCAAAACGAGACATTTGAAAAATGCCTATTTTAAAAGGTCTCAAAAGTTTGACAATGGAGGAAGACTTCTCATGAAAAAATTAACAAGCGAAGGCGTAAAGGGCCTGATTCCCTATCCCCCTGGAAAACCTATAGAAGAGCTTGAAAGAGAGATGGGGATCAAGGGTTCAATCAAACTGGCTTCCAATGAAAACCCACTGGGCCCTTCTCCCATGGCCGTCCAGGCAATCAAAGATAATCTTGATACTCTCCATCGTTACCCAGATGGAAGCGGTTACTACCTTAAGTCGAAGTTAAGCAATAAATACAGTGTTCCTTTTGATCAAATCATTCTCGGAAATGGCTCAAATGAGTTGATTGAGCTAACTGTTCGGACTTTTTTATCCCCAGGAGAGCATGTCGTCCAAGCCTTTCCTACTTTCCTATTGTATGAAAAAGTGGTGAAAGGCGGTGGAGGACAGATGACCTCGGTCCCCCTTTCCAATTTCAAGGTCGATTTAAAAGAGGTTTTAAAAGCAATCACTCCAAAAACTAAGATTATATTTATTAATAATCCGAATAACCCTACCGGTTCTGTTCTTTTGAAGGAAGAAATGCTCCGTTTCCTAAAGGGAGTTCCGGATGATGTCATTGTGGTGTTGGATGAGGCCTATATAGAATTTGTGTTGGATGAAGCTGTGGCCACAGGCCTTGAATTGCTTCCACATCATCCATTATTGTTGGTCCTGAGGACTTTTTCAAAGCTGTATGGCCTTGCAGGCCTTAGGATTGGCTATGGGTTTGCGTCTAACAAAGTAATTGAATATATGGATCGTGTCAGGCAGCCATTCAACGCCAATACCTTAGCCCAGGTAGCTGCCAAAGCTGCCTTAGAAGATTCAGATTTTATGTCCCAAACTTTAAAAATAGTAAGAGAAGGGTTCCGTTACTTATACCAAAGCCTTAATGACCTAGAGATTGAGTATATCCCCACACAGACCAATTTTTTCTTGATTAAGGTTCCCATGGGCGGGAAAAAGATCTACGAGTTAATGTTGAGAGAAGGGGTAATTGTCCGTTCTATGGATAGCTATGGGCTTCCACAATATATTCGGATCAATGCTGGATTGGAGAAAGAAAATGAAAGGTTTATTAAAACCTTGAGAAAGGTCCTGGACTACTAAACAAAGAAGATAAATTTATGGTGATGTTCAAAAGGTTTCGCAACTGGAAGGACATGGGGCTCTCTTTTATGAACCGAAAAATTGGTTGCTGGCCTCTGGCTCGTAGAGCCTACGCCTCGGAGAGATAGTTGAGGTTCCTGCTGCCTGAGGCGGGCGGGGAAGGTATTGTGCTTGATGCCCAAAGCGCAACATAGGGCGTAAATCCAGAAAGTCCGCCGCCCGCCTTAGTTTGCAGGAATGCTCAGGTCGGAGTTCCTGCATAGTCGGTTTCTTAAAAGAGAGTCCCATGTCCTTCCTATCAGACATAGCTTTTAGATCCAAAATTATGTAACTCACATTTAAGGAATTGAGATAATAAGTTGGCCTGGTACAAACTGGATGTAAATACTTTTGAACGTTAATGAATTTATACACAATGTAATCACCATTGACGGACCTGCCGGTTCCGGGAAAAGCACTATTGCCCGGCTTTTGGCAAAAAAGATTAACTATCTTTATTTAGACACCGGAGCCATGTATCGAGCTGTGGCGCTTGCAGCATCAAGAAAACGTATAAATTTCAAAGACGGCAAAAAATTGGGTGAGTTGTGTAAATCCATTGACCTCAATTTCGAAACCGATAAAGATCCACCTAAATTGTTGTTGGATAAAGAGGACATCTCCCTGGCAATCAGGAGCCCAAGAATGGATATGCTCTCTTCAATGGTGTCTAGCGTCAAAGAGGTAAGGGAGGCTATGGTTGATCTTCAACGTAAGATTGCAAAGGGTGTGCAAATTGTTGCAGAAGGACGGGATATGGGAACAGTGGCTTTTCCAGAGGCAAAAAACAAGTTTTACCTTATAGCTTCACCAAATATTAGGACAGAAAGAAGATATAAGGAAAGGCTTGGACGGGGGGAATCCGTATCAAAAAAGGTTGTGGATGAGGAAATGAGAAAGAGGGACTGCCAGGATAAGACACGATCAATAGCCCCTTTAAAACCGGCCAAAGAAGCAAAGATGATTGACTCTACTACATTGACGCCGGAAGAAGTCGTTGAAGAAATTCTCTGCCATATTAAATGAATGTGAGATTTTACATAAATTTCTTAAAACAAATATCCATACAATGTAACTGTTTAGCTCTTTGAAAATAAGACAGTAAGGTGCGCGGGGTTCTATTTTAAGAAATTCGCAGTTTAGTCATGGCAGAGCATAGGGCTCTCTTTTCAAAAACGAGACGTCAACTGCAAGGCCGAAGGGACATCACTGCGCTACGGCGGGCGGAGGGTTAAGTCAGTACTTTCTTTCTGTTCCTAATCCATGGTTAACACGCAGGGGCTTTCAAGAAGCATGTAGGAATTCTTGTCTCAAATTTCTTAAAAGAGAGCCCCATGTCCCTGTAATTTGCTAATGATTTTTAAATGTGCTAAATTGTTACAATAAAATAAATAGTTGAAGTAAATTAAAATATCTGATAAAAATATAAGTTTATGTTAATATAAAATAGAAAAATGTTTTAGGGGGTATTTGGGTTAATGGAAAAAGGAACAGACAAAATAACCGAAGACAAAATTCTTGAAACCGAAAACGTGGGTACAACCTTGGATAATGATAGTCAAGAAAAAGAAGGAAATGAGGTAGCTAAAGATGCTCAAAAAGACGTTCAGGACACAAATAACTTTATGGAGTTATACGAAGACAGCCTTAAAAGCATCCAAGAAGGTGAGGTTGTAAAGGGAGAAATCGTTCAAATAAACAAGGAATATGTCTTGGTTGATATCGGCTATAAATCAGAAGGACAGATTAACATAGAGGAGTTCATAGATCCAGAAGGAAATATGACGGCCAATGTAGGCGATAAGATTGATGTTCTTTTGGAACGTAGAGAGGATGACGAAGGTGTCATTATTCTTTCAAAAGAAAAAGCCGCAAAAATTAAGATCTGGGATCAGATTAAAGAAATTTATGAAAAGAACGACACCATTAAAGGCACAATCATATCACGTGTCAAGGGGGGACTCTCCGTAGATATTGGCCTCCAGGCCTTTTTGCCTGGCTCCCAGGTCGATCTAAGGCCTATTAGGGATATGGACAGCCTGGTAGGCACAGAACATGAATTTAAAATTGTAAAGTATAACAAACGGCGAGGGAATATTGTTCTCTCCCGCCGAGCCCTTTTGGAATCAGAAAGAATTACCTTAAGAGAAAAATCACTAAAACTCCTCAAGGAGGGAGCGGTCCTTGAAGGCACGGTCAAAAATATTACTGACTACGGCTTGTTTATAGATCTGGGTGGCATAGATGGTCTTGTCCACATCACTGATATGTCTTGGGGCAGGGTTGGGCACCCTTCGGAAATGTACCAATTTGGAGACAAAACAAAGGTCAAAGTCCTGAGTTTTGATAAAGAAAAAGAAAGGGTATCTCTTGGTATAAAACAGTTGACCCCAGACCCTTGGAGTGAGACCGAAAAAAAATACCCCATAGGCACGAGAGTCAATGGCCGTATCGTTAGCTTGACGGATTATGGCGCCTTTGTTGAAGTTGAGCAAGGTGTGGAGGGCCTGATTCATGTTTCTGAAATGTCTTGGACTCGGAAGATTAAACACCCTTCTCAGATCCTTAGTGTCGGTGATATTGTGGATGTCATTGTATTGAACATCGACATTCCAAAAAAACGGATTTCCTTAGGCATGAAGCAGGTCGAGCCAAATCCTTGGGATGTCATTGAAGAGAAATATCCAGTAGGGACAACAATAGAAGGAAAGATAAGAAATATCACTGACTTCGGAATTTTTATTGGCATTGATGAAGGCATAGACGGTCTTGTCCATATATCTGATATTTCCTGGACAAAAAGGATAAAACACCCCGGGGAGGTTTATAAAAAAGGCCAAGAGGTACAAGCTATTGTCCTGAATATTGACAAAAATAGCGAGCGTTTTTCGCTGGGCATTAAACAGCTAACATCAGACCCATGGGACGAAATCCCTGAGAAATATAAGCTGGGCACCCGTGTTACCGGTACAGTGACAAATGTAACCGATTTTGGAATCTTCGTTGAACTGGAAGAGGGTATAGAGGGTCTTATTCACGTCTCTGAATTACCCAAGGACAAAACGGAAAATCCCCTGTCGCGGTTTCAGGTTGATGATGTTATCCAGGCCAAGGTCGTTAATGTCTCGCGCGAGGAGAAAAAAATAGGTCTTTCTATTCGAAAGCTGGATGAGGAGAGCGAAAAGGATATTCTTAAAAACTACCTTGATAACCACCAAGAAGCCACCTCTAACCTAGGAGAGCTGTTGAAAGAAGAAATGATGAATAAACAACATCGGGAGTTATCTGAGGATCAGAAATCTGAAGATGTTGTAGCCTCCGAATCAAAACCGGAAGTCAAAGGTAAAATTGTCGATAACTCATCTGAAGAACAACCATCTAAAGACACTTACTCTGATTAGTCTTCGGTTTGCATATTCCTAATTGCCTGCTTCCTGCTAACGAGTTGTGCGTAAAAATGGCAGAAAAGAAACACTCAATACTCACAGTTTTAGTCATCCTTGGGGTCACTGCCCTTTTGTTGGGCACAGTTATGTTCATTTTCCTAAAGCTGTTTGAACCCTCTCCAAAACTATCCTTCAATGAAAAAATTGGCGTTATTCCAATAAATGGTACTATTTCAGACTCCCAAGTTATTACCTCACAATTGGTCAATTTTAAAAATAACAAAAAGATTAAAGCAATCATTTTGAGGATCAACTCACCAGGAGGATCAGTAGGAGCAACACAGGATATATACCGGGAGGTTCAAAAAACAATTCAGACCAAAAAGGTCATTGCATCCATGGGCAGTGTGGCAGCTTCAGGTGGATACTATGTCGCTGCGGCAGCTAATAAGATTGTGGCCACCCCAGGCACTATTACCGGTAGTATTGGCGTCATTATGGAACTTGTCCGTTTCAAAGACCTTTTAAATAAGATTGGTATCAACTTCGAAGTCATAAAAAGTGGAGAATTTAAAGATATAGGATCCCCACTCAGAGAACCTACTGAGCGAGACAGAAAACTCTTAAACTCTTTGATAGCAGATATTCAGAAACAATTTGTGGAAGAGGTTGCAGCTGGGAGGAATCTCACCGTAGAAGAGGTCCAGAAAATTGCTGATGGCCGTATCTTTTCAGGAGCACATGCCAAGGAATTAGGCCTCGTTGATATGTTGGGAAATTTCCAGGATGCTGTAGATCTTGCCAAGAATATGGTCGGCATTAAAGGTGAGGTGACGTTAGTTTACCCCAAAAAAACCAAGTTAGGGCTATGGAAGCTGCTCATCAAGACGGCCGCCAGTTCCATTACTCAATCACTTCAAAACACGACAACACAAATAGAATATAGATGGAATGGCTTTCAAAGCCGCTGAGTTAATTTCATGGAAAACTCAGAGAAAGCTGCTGACATCACCTTTCCCCTCTCGTATTACTTTTGGAAAATCATTAATCAATGAGACTACACTTGAAGGGCTTGGATAAAGGGTGCCACCATCAATCACAATATCTAGATATGAACTATATGCCTCCTTTATTGATTGGGGATCATCATATCCAGCGCTGGTGCTTATGATCGGCCGTCCGAAAGTTCGGACAATACTCAAACATATCTTATTATCCGGGACACGGATACCCACGGTTTTCCTCTTGGTAAGCATGATTTTTGGTACTAACCTGGTACCTTCCAGGATAAAGGTGTAAGGACCAGGGAGTAAACGCTTCATGGTTTTATACGCATAATTTGAAACTATGGCATACCGACTTATTTCCTTTAGACTATCACATACAAAGGAGAAAGGTTTGATAAGGGGGCGGCTTTTAAGCCTATAAATAAGCTGTATTCCCTTTTTATTGTACAAATCACATCCGATTCCATAGAATGTATCAGTTGGGTAGGCTATCAGGCCTCCGCTCTTTAGAACCTCTGTAACGTGGTTTATAAGACGCTGTTGAGGGTTGTCAGGGTTAATGTTTTGTACTAAGGGCTTTTTGTTTATACTCGAAGATATGCTTGTGGCCATGTCTTATTAATAAGTGTAAATATGGATTCTAGTTCGTTTCTCGCTGTTTATTCTGTATTGCTTGGGCTGGTTTTAGGAAGCTTTATCAATGTATGTATCTATCGCATCCCGATCAAAAAATCTATTATCAGTCCGCCATCAATGTGTACAAATTGTGGTAAGAGAATTAAATTCTACGACAATATTCCTCTGATCAGTTACCTTATTTTATTGGGCAAATGCAGGCACTGCCATCATCCTATCTCATGGCGATATCCAGCCGTAGAAACGGTAACCGGATTACTAAGCCTTGCCTTATTTATCAGATATGGATTTGGTTATCAATATTTTTTCTACCTTTTATTTATAGCGACCCTTGTAACTATTACTTTCATTGATCTTCAACATAAGATAATACCGGATGTCCTCTCCCTGTCCGGGATTATTGTGGGGTGTATAGCCTCTTTTGTTCTTGCTCATATTTCATGGCTGGATTCACTGATTGGAATCGTAGCCGGTGGTGGATTTCTTTTTCTCGTTGCCTTTACTTATGAACGCATTACAGGAAAAGAAGGGATGGGAGGAGGAGACATAAAGTTGCTTGCTATGATCGGCGCATGGATGGGCTGGAAATATTTACCTCTTATTGTCCTACTATCTTCCGTGATAGGTGCCTTCATTGGGCTTGCATTTCTCCTGTTGACTGGCAAAGGATACCGTTTCAAGATACCTTTTGGTCCATTTCTTTCTCTTGGCACTCTAATCAGCTTCTTTTTTGGCCGTGATCTTATCAGCTGGTATTTCAATTTATTTTTATAATGAGGCTTAAGATCTGAGAAATAGGCATCACACAATGCCTATGTCATTGCCAGTAACAAATCCAGTTTCAGGGCCGTAATTTTTTCCCGCCCCCTTTATCCACTGAAACATATTTCGTTTTTGTCTTATTTCATTTTATGAAAAGTGCCAGGATGCTCCCACGTTTGGTCGGGGAGCTTCGCTGATTCCTTGATATGATTTTTGGCCCCTCACGAATATTTTGATATTCCCTGTATAGATAGGCTTTTTTTTATAAGCAAGGATACTATCGTAAATGTATCCTTAAGGGGTCCAGGCAACATATCGCGAGCTTTGTTCATAAAAATAACCCTGTGCTTCCGCATTGGGTATCCAATGTTGGTTTTTCATAAAAAACAGGAGGAACTCGTAAAAGACATTTGTATTTTGTGTACTATAAATGTATTATGCATAAAAAGTCTCTTATAGAGAAGTTTGTATCACGTCATTATTATGGGCATTGAGCGCATGTCCATTTTTGATGATCCATATTTATTAAAACATCTAAAATATTAGTAACGTTCAAGGGTGTTCGCAACTGGAAGGACATGGGACTCTCTTTTAAGAAACCGACTATGCAGGAACTCCGACCTGAGCATTCCTGCAAACTAAGGCGGGCGGCGGACTTTCTGGATTTATGCCATATGCTGAACTCCGGGCATCAAGCACAATAACTTCCCCGCCCGCCTCAGGCAGCAGGGATCTCAACGATCTCTCCGAGGCGTAGGCTCTACGAGCCAGAGGCCAGCAGCCAATTTTTCGGTTCTTAAAAGAGAGCCCCATGTCCTTCCTATCAGACATAGCTTTTAGATCCAAAATTATGTAATTCACATTTAAGGAATCGAGATAATAAAATGGCCTGGTACAAACTGGATGTAAATACTTTTGAACATTAATAAAATATTAGTAACTGTTTAGTTCTTTGAAAATATGTCAGACAAGGGTATAGGGATCTCTTTTAAGATAAGAAAGTCGCTACAAAAATTCCTCTATGCTGGTCGAACGCCCCTACGCTGATATCTGATTGCATTTCAGGGCCATGCTGCCGTTTATCAAAGCTGTGGCTATCCTGCTTCTTAAAAGAAATCCCTATACCCTTAAGATTCGCTGATTTTTTCAAAGCGCCGAATTGTTACAATTGTTCATATAAATTTAGCATAGAATGGAGCTTAAAATGAGTAGTACTGATTCTGCTCCTGCAACTAATTTTATTCGCCATATTATTGCGGAAGACTTAAAGGTAAATAAAAATGAAGGTCGAGTCCATACTCGATTTCCGCCGGAGCCAAATGGCTATCTTCATATTGGACATGCAAAATCCATCTGCTTGAATTTTGGCCTTGCCGCTGAAAACAATGGCCTTTGCAATCTGCGATTCGATGACACAAATCCAAGCAAGGAAGAAGAAGAGTTTGTTGAATCTATCAAAGAAGATGTTCGATGGCTCGGATTTGATTGGGGCGATAGGCTATACTACGCTTCTTTCTACTTTGAGAAGCTTTACGAGTATGCTGTAGAACTAATTAAAAAGGGTAAAGCATACGTTTGCGACTTGAGTGCAGAGGAAATCAAGGATTACCGTGGCACCTTAAATAGGCCAGGCAGGAACAGTCCCTACCGCCCCCGTTTAGTTGAAGAGAACTTAGACCTGTTTGAGCGGATGCGGGCAGGAGAATTTGAAGATGGTTCCCGTGTACTTCGTGCAAAAATCGATATGGCATCTCCTAATTTGAATATGCGGGATCCAGTAATGTACCGAATTCTACATTCAGAACATTATAGGACAGGGAAAAAGTGGTGTATTTATCCTACCTACGACTTTACACATGGACAGTCAGATTCCATCGAGGGAATCACACATTCTATTTGTACGCTGGAATTTGAAGATCATCGTCCGTTGTACGACTGGTTTCTTGAAGAATTGAAACTGTATCACCCACAACAGATCGAGTTCGCCCGTCTCAATCTCAGCTATACTGTGATGAGTAAACGAAAGTTGCTAGAACTGGTAGAAAAAGGGCTCGTAACAGGATGGGATGATCCAAGAATGCCTACAATATCAGGTTTACGCAGACGTGGCTATACACCAGATTCAATCAGAAACTTTTGTGAGTACATTGGAGTGGCCAAGAGGGAAAGCATGGTCGATATAGCACTACTTGAACATAGCATTCGCGAGGATCTAAACAAAAAAGCTCCTCGTATTATGGGTGTTTTGCAACCTCTTGCGGTAGTCATTGACAACTATCCTGAAGACCATGTGGAAGAGCTGGAAGCCATAAACAATCCGGAGGATCCCAGTATGGGGACACGGAAGGTCCCCTTTTCACGTGTTCTTTATATTGAACGAGAGGATTTTCTTGAAGACCCACCGAAGAAATTCTTTCGTTTGGCCCCTGGTCGAGAAGTACGATTGCGATACGCTTATTTCATCAAGTGTGTGGATGTAGTCAAAGATGAACAGACTGGTGAAGTGGTTGAGTTGCACTGTACCTATGATCCTAAGACTCGAGGCGGTGACTCTCCGGAAGGACGCAAGGTCAAGGCAACATTACACTGGGTTTCGGCTGCACACTCGCTTGAGGCCGAAGTACGTTTATATGAGCATCTCTTTGTAAAGGCAAATCCCAATGATGAAAAGGATGACCTTGATTTCAAAGATTACTTGAATCCCAACTCTCTTACAATATTGACATCATGCCGTGTTGAACATAGTTTGGCCAGCGCTTTGCCTGGAAATCGATATCAATTCGAGAGATTAGGATATTTTTGCGTTGATACTAAAGATTCATGCAATGGATCACTTGTTTTCAATAGAACAGTTACTTTACGCGATCAATGGGCCAAGATCAAAAAGGCGGAGAAGAAGTAGGGGAATGAGTGAAAAAGGGATTGCTACTGCGTTCTATACCGATTGTGGAATGTGGCCCGTGTCCTGGATATACCCTCAGCTTGTCTCCTAAAGGAAAGATCTTTTGTATTACACCTTTTATTAATTTGTTATGGTCACCGCCACGGAAATCAGTTCTGCCCACCGAACCTGCAAAAAGTGTATCGCCGGTAAAAACAACGCCTGGGGCATGAAAGCTCACGCCACCTGCTGAATGGCCCGGTGTATGGATAACGGATATCTTAAACGTCCCTAAGGGCAGTTCCTGGCCATCGTAGAAATGTCCATCTGCCTTGAAACTCAGTCCTTGAGCATCAAGAGGGTGAATCCATACCGGTGCTTTAGTAATCCCTTTTAGCTCTTCCGCTCCCCCTGTATGGTCAAAGTGACAGTGAGTAAGTAGAATATAACGAATTTTAAGTTCCAACTTCATGATCTCATTAATAATCCGTAATACTTCATCACCTGGATCAATAACCAGGCCTTCTCTTGTTGTCTTGCAACCTAATATATAACAGTTAGCCTGGTATATGCCGACCACAATTCTTCTAAGCATTGTTCATCGCCACTATCCACATACTCCACAGCGAACGCACTCACCTACATGGCAGATATCCGATTCTTCACCTTTCAGGGCAAGCTTATATTCGTTGATTAGATGTTTGTTAAGAATACCGTTATCAATAAAATTCCATGGCAAGATTTCATCAAGACCCTTTGGACGATACACAAAAAAGTCAGGATTAATATCAGAGAAATGAATTGCTTTTTTCCAATCCCCGCCAAACTTATGGGACATTAGCAGGATGGAACCAACCCTTCTATCTCCCATGGACAGTAATGTCTGGACATAGGCCCATTTTGGAATGTCAAAATTCACTTTGATGCCCCCTTCTTTACCCAGTGCTTTTTTTAGGCTTCTCTGTTTATCTTTTAGAGAGGACAACTGATCAAGTGGAAACCATTGAAAAGGAGTAAAGGGTTTTGGAATAAAACAATTTACACTCAACTTTATCTGCCCTATTTTGCCGCGGGGCGCAGATTCCTTGACCATATTGTGTTTAATGACCTTTACAAGATTCACAATCTCAGAGACGTCTTCTCTGGTTTCAGATGGAAGACCAATGAGGAAATATAATCTAATTGAAAAACCCTCTACCTTTGATATTAATCGGGCTGCCTTTATTATCTGTTTTTTTGTCAGATGCTTATTAACTACTCTTCGGAGTCTTTCAGAACCTGCCTCTGGGGCTATAGCCAGTGCCTTTTGTTTTGCCTGTTTTAAGTTTTTAAGAAGTGTTTGGGTAAGACTGTCAGCCCTCAAGGAAGATATAGAAAACCGACCTCCACTATTAATAATCAGAGAGGTAAGATCTTCTATCCCAGGGACATCAGAAACTGCGGAGGCCAAAAGCCCTACCTGACCGCAGGTCCCCAGGGCATTTTCAATTGATTTGCGAAGCTCAGATGTCTGATAAGGCCTTGGAGGGCGATACACATAGCCTCCAGCACAAAACCTGCATGAACGCCCACATCCCCTGCCAATTTCAACTAAGATTTTGTTAGCAAATTCAGTGTCCGGTGTTGTGATATTAGATTTGGGTTCATGTTCGTCTAAGAATCCGCCAGTGGTGGAATAAACTGCTTTAATCCTTGTTGGCACCAGAGCTTGTTTTGGCAAAAAAGATTTAATTGTCCCATCTTTATGATATTCGGGTTGGTAAAGGGAGGGAACATATACATTAGGTAGATTTCTAGCCAGATTATAAGTTACATCTGTTCTTTTAGCACATCGATGTCTAATATCTAAAAAAAGATTTATAAATTCATTTAAATTGGCCTCGGCCTCCCCCAGCCAAAAGAAATCAATAAATGATGCCAATGGTTCAGGATTCAAAAAGGTGGTAATGCCTCCTGCAATGATAAAGGGACATGGACCGGGTCTCTCTTCTGAAAGGAGTGGAACTCTCGCAAGTTCCAAAATTTTAAGGATATTAAGATAATCATTTTCAAAGGAGAGAGAAAAGGCTATAAGATCAAAATTTTTAACAGGAGTTTGCGACTCAAGTGATAGGAGCCCTGTCGATGTAGAAAGGTAGATTGAAATTTCTTCCTCTTCAGGGAGGAAAACACGTTCCGCAACAACGTCAGACCTCTTATTAAGAAGATCGTAGACAATCTGAAAACCCAAATTTGACATGCCCAGGCGGTAGAGGTTGGGGTAGGTCAGTGCGATAGACAGCTTGCCCCCCCAGTCTTTTCTTATAGTTCCCTTTTCCTTGGCCAATTTAGCCCGATAAAGGGAAATAATATCATGAGGCATGTCTTAGGCTACCTTCTTAACATAAACGAATCAATCGGCCTTTACCCTGAGAAAGGTGGGATAATCCAGATTATCCTTAAGATAAAACCTGCTGAGAATACCTTTTCTTCCTTCACTTTTGCTCTTACCTATTTCCTTGCTTATAAGATCATCTTCCTTCTCGGATGCCAAAAGGCCTGTTCCTTTTCTCTGAAAGGTAGGGGTATCAAGACACTTGCCCTTAATTTTAATCGCCCAGGGTTCTTCAGCCTCTTCAGGTGTAACATCCCGGAGCTTAACGATATTATGATAAGCACTACCGTAATTTTTACTATAGCCATTATTACCGTCAACACCTATGCCTGTGGCAATAACGGTTACTTGTATCTCATCTCCCAGATTATCATTAAAAACCACTCCCCAATAGATCTCGGCATCCTCTTTTACTTCCTCCTTAATGAAGTTGGATGCTTCATCAATCTCATCCATGGTCATGTCAGAAGGTCCAGTTATGTTCATAAGGAGCCCTTTCGCATCAATAATGGAAATGTTCTCAAGTAGTGGACTATTGATTGCCATCTGTGCAGCCTCTGCCGCCCTGTTTTCTCCGTTGGCCTTTCCCATCCCCATGATAGCAGTGCCTGTCTTCTCCATCACATTTTTAATATCAGCAAAATCCAAATTGATAAAGCCATCACTTATTATCAGATCAGAGATTCCTCTAACAGCTTGCAAAAGAACTTCATCTGCCCGCATAATAAGGTCTTTAAAGGTAGTATGTTTGCTGCCCAGGGCCTTGAGGCGCTCATTAGGGATGATTATGAGACTGTCTACTTCATTTTTTAGTTTCTCAATTCCTTCCATAGCTCTTCTCATTCTCATTTCCCCTTCAAATTTAAAGGGCTTGGTTACAACAGCTACAGTTAGGGCACCGCTTTCTTTACACTCGTGAGCTATTATTGGAGAAGCTCCGGTTCCTGTTCCGCCTCCCATCCCTGCTGTAATAAAGGCCATATCAGAATCCTCAAGAGCTATTCTGATTTCATTGATACTCTCTTCCGCTGACGACTGGCCAATTTTTGGGTCAGCCCCCGCACCAAGACCCATGGTGATTGACGGCCCAAGTTGAATCCGAGAAGGACACAAGGAACGTTCGAGATCCTGACAATCGGTATTAGCCACAAAAAAATCTACGCCTCTTAGTTTTGAGCTGATCATATTGTTAATGGCATTACCACCCGCGCCCCCAACACCTATCACCTTAATCTTGGCATTATATCTTTCCCTTTCATCCACGAATTCGAACTTCATGGTTTCCCTCCTTGTATTTGTTGTGTTTGTTTTTACAAATACCTACAAATCCTACCAACCCACCGCACTTAATAAAGTTAAATGACATCCTTAAACCATTTCTTCATTCTACCCATGACACGTGGAAAAATGTTGCTGTCCCTTATCCTGAATTTTTTAATCTTTTTATCTGCCTTAGATCCATATAGGACGAGACCGACGGCTGTTGCATACATTGGTTTGTTGACTATTTCCACCAAACCGCTAATCCCCTGAGGATAACCTACTCGAGCCGGTGTGTTAAATATCTGCTCGGCCATCTCGGTAACTCCTAACAGTTCCGCTGAACCGCCAGTTATGACAATACCCGAACTAATCATATCTTCGTACCCGGAGCGCATAAGTTCGCGATAGATGAGATAGAATATCTCTTCAACTCGGGGCTCAAGAATTTCCCCTAAGATCTGCCGTGATAATACTCTCGGGTTCCTTCCTCCCACGCTAGGCACTTCGATCATCTCGTCTTTGTTAATTAGCGAGGAAAGCCCACATCCATATTTGATCTTGATCTTTTCTGCCTCCAACTTAGGTGTCCTGAGCCCTATTGCAATGTCATATGTCAAATTATCTCCCCCTAAGGACAAGATCGAAGTATGTTGTATAGAGCCTCTCGAAAACAGTGCTGTATCGGTCGTCCCACCACCGAAGTCTATAAGAGCTGCTCCAAGATTTCGTTCTTCTTTTGAGAGGACTGCTTCACTGGATGCCAAGGACTCTAGAATAATGTCATTGACATCCAAGCCAGCCCGATTAGCGCACTTGATAATGTTCTGTGCGCATGTAACCGCCCCTGTAACGATATGAATTTTAGCTTCTAAACGAACTCCCGACATCCCTAACGGATCCAATATTCCATCCTGATCATCTACTATAAACTCCTGCACCAGAGTATGAATTACTTCACGGTCCATAGGTATAGCCACCGCACTTGCGGCCTCAATAACACGATCGATATCCTTTTTCGTCACTTCTTTTTCTTTGAGACCTATCACGCCATGGCTGTTAAATCCTTTGATATGACCGCCAGCAATACCTGCATACACGGAACTGATTTCACATCCGGCCATGGTCTCTGCTTCTTCTATGGCCTCCTTAATTGAGTTCACTGTATTCTCAATGTTAATGACCACCCCTTTTCTGAGACCCTCTGACGGATGACTTCCAATTCCGATGATCTCTGCCCCATCAGGTTGTGCCTCACCAACTACAGCACAGATTTTGGTCGTTCCAATATCAAGGCCTACAATAATTTTTTCAGACATTTTATTGCCTCATGTCCAATTTCTTCTAAACATTACCAAAGGTAACCACGGCTCCATCCACGTAACTCAAATCAATCCTAATCACCTGATGAATCCTACCTGACTGTCTCAGATGATCTGACACTTTCTTTAACCCCTCAAGTTTACTTGAGAGGTCCGCCGCCCATGCCCCTTCATAAGCAGACCCTGAGATTGTGGGTAGGCTATTCGTTAATTTGATCTCTGCTGGGAGGTGTTTAAAATAAAGGGATAATCCTCCATCTTTCTTTACATTAATCTCCGAAAGCTCATTTAATGACCATTGCCCCTCTTCTGACTCCAAAACCCTTATAATGAAGCCTACTATGTCCAATTGTTTCTTGACATCAGCTTCATGTTTCAAAAGGCCTGTGACAACAGGGAAATCCGTCTTCTCTGACCTGCCAACTTGTTTGAAGACCTCACCCCACCGATTCATGTAATAGACTCTATCCCTCAAAACCAGTGCCAAAGGAATCTCTTTTTCTGCCTGAACAATCAGTATATGCGGAAACTGCCTTTCCAATTTTATTGATCTAATCCATGGGTGTTGCTCCATTTTCTGTTTCAACTCATTCAAGTGGAGGGCTGCTAGAGAAGGCTTATCATTCAAACCGCACATCTGGATGAGATCATTTTTGATCTTCCCATCAACCCCTCTTACATCCACTTTTTCCAGCCTCATATAAGGAGATTTGAGCATATAATGGTAAAAGTACAAGAAAGATATGCTGATTATGCTTATAACAGCAAACAAGAGTGAGACCTTTAAAAGACAGGACACAAGGCGACAGATTGCATGAAAAAACAGGAAAATGTTCCCCTCTCTATTTCTTCTGACAGATTGATTACTTAATACAGAATGCCTTTTCATCTTTCATTTGCCTACTACTCGAATTTCAGGCTGAAGTAAGATTCCCATCTCATCAAAAACCTTCTTTTGGGCCAGACATAAGAGTGATATGATATCTTCCGCCTTAGCACCGCCTGTATTTATGATAAAGTTCGCATGCTTTTCGGATATCATGGCCCCTCCAATCTTTTTACCCTTTAATCCTACGCTCTCTATTAGCTTGCCGGCATAATCATTAGGTGGATTTCTGAACACTGAACCGGCACTGGGGAATCCTAAAGGTTGCTTCTCTTTTCTACTTTTTAGGTAGCCTGCAATTTTCTCGGCCACAGTTTCTTTAGTCTCTCGATCCAATTTAAAACAAACTCGAATGATTACACTCCCCTCTTTTATCTCAAGCTCTCTATATGAAAATTTGAGCTGAGATCGATCTTTTATAATCAAGTCGCCTTGCGGCGTTATTATATGTATTTCTTTTGTTTTTGCTTCAATTTCTCTTCCAAAAGCCCCTGCATTCATGGCGATCGCCCCACCAACCGTACCAGGTATCCCTGCAAGGAATTCCAACCCTCCCAATCCTGAACCACGACAGTAAGATAAAAGATCAACAATGGGCAGTCCAGCCCCGGTCAAAATAGTTAAGCCATCTTCCTGTATGTCTGTCTGTGCTGGCTTGGCAGGCGTAGACACATTTATAATTTCTTGTTCAATAGCTGCCAATGATTCACGAAGCATTATTACCACTCCCTCAAGGCCACTATCCTTCACCAGTAGATTACTACCTTGACCAACTACAAGATAAGGAATGTGTTCTTTATTGAAATATGCAATTACTTTTTGGAGGCCTTCTAAATCGATTGCCTCGTAAAGGGCCTCGACATGCCCTCCTACACCAAAGGTAGTGTATTGGGCCATGAGACAATCAAACCGAACTTGATCCCCGGCCAGTCTGATCAGCTCCTCTTTCTGTCTTTTATCCATAATGAGTCATAAAGCACGGTCTTAATATGCAACGCTTATCGCTTTGTGCTTAGCTTTTTTAAAAGCTGGGTTCCCACTCGATAAATATTACCGGCGCCAAGAGTCATCACTACATCTCCGGGTTTTGCGATTGATAACAGAGCCGTAAGGATTTCTCCCTGCTTAAGGCAATGGATAACCTCTTTGTGCCCGTGTTCCTTAATGCCCTGGAACAACCTCTCAGATGTCACACCTCCAATGGCCTTTTCTCCTGCGGAATAAATAGATGTCACAATAAGAACGTCAGCTTGATTAAAGCTAATAACAAATCGATCATATAAATTTTTTATTCGGGTGTATCTGTGTGGCTGAAAAGCCACAATTAATCGCCTTTCCGGCCAACACTCTTTCGCCGCCTTGAGCGTGGCTATAATCTCGTTTGGATGATGTCCATAATCATCAAGGACAAGAATATTATCCTGCTCTCCCTTAACCTGGAAACGTCTCTCCAGTCCTCCTAAGCTCTTGAGCCCTTTTCTGATTAACTCTATGTCAAGATCCAATTCAAGGCCAACGGCGATAGCCGCCAGGGCATTAAGCACATTGTGTTCGCCGGGCATTTCCACGACCATTCTTCCTAATGAACGATTATGATAGAGTAAATCGAAGCTAACTCTGAGTTCTTCTTTCTCCAAATCTCTACCTCTTAAATCGGCCTGGGATGTCAAACCGTATGTCAAATACCTTTTTTTAAGACGAGGAATAATCCCCTGAATTTCCTCATTATCCAGGCACAGAATGGCCAGGCCATAAAAGGGTACCTTGTTTATGAAGGTGATGAAAGTCTCACGAATGGCATCTATATTCCCATAATGATCCATATGTTCATGATCTATGTTGGTAACAACTGCAATGTTTGGAGATAGCGCAAGAAAAGAACCGTCACTTTCATCTGCTTCTGCAACCAAAATATCCCCTTGACCCAGTTTGGCGTTGGATCCACCCCATATATCGAGCCTTCCACCAATGACCACGGTTGGATCAAGTTGTCCGTAGGTTAAAATAGAAGCTACCATAGATGTGGTACTGGTCTTCCCATGGGCACCAGCTATGGCAATCCCATATTTAAGCCGCATCAATTCCGCTAACATTTCCGCCCTGGGAATAACCGGTATGTAACGTTCTTTTGCTTCCAAGATCTCAGGATTATCACGTCCCACAGCCGAGGAATAAACTACTACGTCGGCACCTGTCACATTCTCACTCTCGTGCTCATTAAAAATATGTCCTCCAAGGGAGGCAAGACGCTTTATGGTCGCCGTGTCTTTCAAATCGGACCCGCTAACTTTATATCCAAGGTTGATCAGAAGCTCGGCGATCCCGCTCATGCCGATCCCCCCGATTCCTACAAAGTGAATATGTTTGGTCTTCCCGAATTTCATGGTTATCTCGCAAAAATTTAGCACTTTGAAAAAATAATTAGCAGATCTTAAGGGCATGGGGTCTCTCCAACCCCTTGTCTGCCATATTTTCAAAAATCTAAACAGTTACGTTATCTCATCATTTCCATTAACTGATCTACGATGACCTTTGCAGCATCGCGCCGTCCTATTTTTTTTGCCTGCTCACCCATTTCTTCCAGGACCGCCCTATCGTCCATGTATTTCATTAGGGCCTGTGCAAGGCCTTCACCAGTTAAATCACTTTGACGAATCATCTCTGCACCCCCTGCTCGAACCAGACTGCGGGCATTAATCTCCTGATGTTGATTCGTTGCATAAGGGTAGGGAATCAAGACAGAAGGTTTGCCAATGGCGGCCAGTTCAAATATGGTTGTTGCCCCCGCCCTACTAACAACTATATCGGCAAGGCGATAGGCCGTGGCCATATCTTCAATAAAAGGAACTACTTTTCCTTCAAGGCTCTTATGCCGGTAGTCCACCACAACCCGTTGATAATCTCTTTCTCCGGTCTGGTGGACCACATCAAAACTCCTTCCTTTCCTATTCAAATATGTCAAGGCCTCTGTAATGGCCTCATTGATTGGCCTGGCCCCTTGACTGCCACCAACGACCAGGATTTTAAACTTATCCTGGTCCTTTCGATCTATGCCAGAATCGGAAAAAAACACATCTCGAACAGGATTACCTGTCAAAAGTGGTGATCTTGTTTTAAAGTGCACCATGCTTTCCTCAAAGGAAACAAACACACGGTCTACGAATCTTGATAACAAACGATTCGTGAGACCAGGATAAGAATTCTGTTCATGTATTGCCGTGGGCACCCCAATAAACTTTGCTGCGAGGCAGGCCGGTCCGGCAGAATAGCCTCCCATTCCAAGCACAAAAGCCGGAGAAAACCCCCTGATAATACAGATGGACTGGAAGATGCTTTTTGGCAATTTAACCACCACAATGAATCCCTTTTTCCATCCACGCCCTTTGAGCCCTTCCACATCTATGGATGTTACTCTATATCCATAACGAGACAATATTTCTGGCTCTTTTCTTTGAAGCCCGACTATAAAAAGGATCTCTCCCTTTTTAAACCTCCCTTTAAGTTCAGTTGCAATGGCAATACCTGGAAAAATATGGCCACCTGTACCACCGCCTGCTATCACACAACGGAATTCGGAATCTGGATTATTATCCTCCTTACGCATTCGATTATGTCCTAGAAGAGATATTCAACAGGATTCCCATGGTCAAAAGATTAAGAAGCAAGGACGATCCCCCATAACTGATAAATGGCAGAGTCAATCCCTTGGTAGGGAGCAAACCCAAAACCACACCCATATTAACTACCACCTGAAGTCCGAATAAACAGGTTAATCCAAAGGCCAGATAGCTGCTGTAGAGATCTTTGGCATTAAGGGACACCCTTATTCCCCTTGTGATCAATATGCCGAATAAAATGATGATGACTGCTACTCCCAAAAGTCCTAGTTCCTCACCAGCGATGGATAGGGCAAAATCAGTATGGGCCTCCGGCAAATAGAACAACTTTTGTTTGCTATTTCCAAGGCCTACCCCAAAAATCCCACCTGACCCAAAGGCTAAGAAGGAATGTATTATCTGATAACCGATCCCTCTCGGGTGCTCCCAAGGGTTAATAAAAGCCCACCACCTTTCGAGCCTGTAACTGGCTTGATATATGAGCCAAAGAAAGATCGGTATAGAAACAATAATAATCCCAAAAAGCTGTAGAAACTTAACCCCGCCAACAAAAAGAACGATTAAGAGCCAGCAGCCGATAATCACCGTAGTTCCCAGATCTGGTTGACGGACAATGAGATACATAAAGGCCCCTGCAATTAATAAATGAGGTAGGAGCCCCTTAGAAAATGAATCCATGTTTGATACTTTCTTAGACATGGAGTATGCCATATAAACAGCCAGGGAGAATTTTGCTAACTCAGATGGCTGAAAAGAGAATCCATGCCATCTGAACCACCGGCAGGCACCACCCACCTTATATCCGAATCCCGGAATAAACAGCATAATCAAGAGAGCAAAGCTGATCAGCAACAAAGGATAGGCAAGTTTTGAGTACAAGGTGCATGGAATATTTTTTGCGAGTATCATGATACCAATACCGATGATACAATAAAGGGCTTGCCTCTTGAGAAAGAAGTAACTATCCCCCAGACGATGTGCAGCCAAGTTGGAACTTGCGCTATAGACGATAACTAATCCTAACCCGATCAGGAAAATGACCGGAATAAGAATCATATAATCGTATCCCTGAACTGCTGATTTTTTCTCAGTCATAAACAAGCTTCTCAACAGCGGTCCTAAATACTCTTCCCCTATGCGAAAAGTCCGTAAACATATCGAAGCTGGAACATGCTGGGGCCAATAGCACAACGTCTCCCCGATTTGCCCATGAAAAGGACATGGACACTGCCTCTTCCATATCCTTAGCTATCGAAAAAGGAAGAATACCTCTAAAAGAGGCGGCCAGTAATTGCTTTGCCTCTCCTAACAAAATGGCCCTCTTTACCCTTCCTTCAGCGGCCTTAACCAGGGGAGTATAATCCGCACCCTTGTGTCGACCCCCTGAAATTAAGATTATGGGCTGATCAAAACTCGTTACCGCCCTGGCAGCGGCATCTACATTAGTAGCCTTGGAATCATTGTAAAATAACACGCCATTTTTTTCCGCCACCTGTTCAAGTCTATTCGGAAGCCCTTTGAATTCATTAATGGTTTTTTGTATCACATCCGACTCAATACCAACTGTCAGAGCCACAAGAACAGTACCTAAAATATTCTCTTGATTATGTTCTCCTGGCAGTTTAATAGATTCCAAAGTGAAGGAGTTGGATTCAATACCATTTAGACATGCCCGAACCTTTTTTTCTTCTATAAAGGCGTGTCGGCCTTCCTTTTTTTTAGTTCCGTAACGCAATACAGAAACTCCAGAAGTAGGGTTCACAGAAGACATCCTTTTGTCATTATCGTTCAATACGACATATTGTCCCGGACCTTGATTCCTGAAAATCCTTAATTTGGACTGAACATAAGACTCGTAATCGTCATAACGGTCCAAGTGATCGGGAGAAATATTCAGAATCATTGAGATAAATGGACAAAAAGTCTCTATGGTATCAAGCTGAAAACTGCTTACCTCGGCCACCACATAGTCTGCTTTTCTTTCTCCTGTAACATATACCATCAAGGGTGTTCCGATGTTGCCACCCACAAAAACTTTCCTGCCCGCATTTTCAAGCGCTCTCCCTATTAATTCTGTGACAGTGGACTTCCCATTGGTACCTGTAACAGCAATCATGGGTGTTTCAATCAGACGACTTGCAAACTCCAATTCACCAATTATTGGTATGCCCTTTTTTAATGCCGTCTTAAGATGTTCCATGTTATGAGGTACTCCGGGACTAATAATTATCATTTCCGCGCTCAATAAAGTATCTTTCCCATGCCCACCAGTCTCCAATTTACAGCCAATCTCACTAATATCAGTACAGATTTCAGGATCAAGATCAATTTCAGATTTTGTCTCACTGACAGTTATGTCTGCTCCCTGGCTTGCTAACCAACGAGCCACGCAAAGCCCAGAGGCCCCAAGTCCAATCACCACTACTTTTTTATTGTAAAATTCTTGTCTTTTGTAATTTTTGCTCATCAGATCAAGCACTTAAAATCTTTTGAATCATAAAGGGAAAAACAATTACCTTAATATTCAAACCCGGGCGAACACAGAAAGAACCTTTACCACAAAGTCAAACTTCTGGGGATTTTCCGGGAACTGCTATTAAAGACTTGGTGTTGTTCAATAGAGTGAGCCAGAGTTTTGCGGCTTTCTGGAAGAGCCCACGCACCTTTATGTCTTATTTTCAAAGAGCTAAACAGTTACCGACTTTGGGATTTGTCATTTAATTTTTGTTATCTTAGTTTCAATGTACTGAAGGCAAAAAGCGCCAAAATTATTGCAATAATCCAAAATCTAACGATCACCTTTGGTTCTGGCCACCCCTTTAATTCAAAATGATGATGGACAGGTGCCATTCGGAAAATCCTTTGTCCCCTTGTTAACTTAAAATATGTCACCTGAAAAATCACAGAAAGGGCTTCAAAAACGAATAGACCGCCTACAAGGATAAGTACTATTTCCTGTTTGGTTATAATGGCAACCGTTCCCAAAACAGCTCCAAGTGGTATAGAACCAACATCGCCCATAAAAATTTCGGCTGGATAGGCATTGAACCATAAGAATCCGAAACCCGCACCTACCACTGCCCCGCAAAATACCACGACCTCTCCAGATCCCGAAACGTGGGGTATCTGTAAATATGAAGCGATTTTCACATGACTGGAGAGATATGCAAAAACAACATAGCAGCCAAAGGCAACAATGATCGGGCTTATTGCAAGCCCATCCAGACCGTCTGTCAGATTGACGGCATTGGACGACCCAACAACGATGAAAATAATAAGAGGGATATAAAAATAGCCTAAGTCAGGAGCAATGCTTTTGAAAAAAGGCATGTTTAAGTGTGAATCAAATCCCGGGCAAAAATAGAGAGCAAGAGCCGCAACAAACGCTGCCGAGAGCTGTAAAAATAGCTTCGATGAGGTACCTAAACCACGGCTGTTCTTTCTGGCAATTTTCAGATAATCATCCACAAAACCAATACTTCCAAACGACAGTATGACGAACATCAGGATCCAGATATAAATGCTCTTGAGATCTGCCCAAAAGACTGTGGATATAATAATTGCCGGCAAGATAAGGACCCCACCCATGGTTGGAGTCCCTTTTTTTGATTTGTGATTAGGAGGACCGTCATCTCGAATATATTGGCTCACTTGCATGGTTGACAACCTGTTTATGACCCAAACACCAAAAATGAAACAGATTATCAAGCCTGTTAAAGTGGAGAGGATGGTCCTGAATGTGATATACCGGAAAACGTTCAGCCAGGAATAATCTGTTTGAAAGATGTAAATCAGTTTAAAAAGCATAGATCAATTATCCTCTATTATCTTTTGCTTAACGCTTTTAACAACTTTATCAAGAGCTATTTTCCGAGAGGCCTTAAGAAAAATTAGATCTCCTTCTCTTATTTCCGCATTCATTCTTCTTGCCATCGCACTATGGGTTTCTACAACCTCCACACGATCCTGAGGCATGCCTGCAGCTACTGCCCCTTTTTTCATTTCATTTGCATGTTCACCCATTGCCAAAAAACAATCGGCCCCAAGTTCTGCTACCATGCGCCCTGCTTCCTGGTGTGAAAAAACAGTTGAGTTTCCTAATTCCATCATCTCTCCCAGTCCAATAATGATTCTTCTACATTTATTAGCCAACGGTTTAAGAGACTCAAATGCTGCCTTTAGGGATGAAGGATTGGCATTATAAGTATCGTCCACAAGTATGACGCCATATGGCAAGTGAGACACCATAAACCGTCCTTTCAATCCATCGAAGCGACCCAGCCCTTCCACAATATATTCAGGAGGTTCATTAAGACACATGCCGGCTGCTGCGGCAGCAAGGGCATTGTATACGTTATGAAAACCATGAACTCTAATTCTAACCGGCCAATCTTTTCCCTGATATTGAAGAAAGAAGGACATGCCTTCTGGGCCAAGGTTCTGTATCTTTGCGGCGCTCACATCATTATTTTTTTTAGCACCAAAGGTGACCATATTCTTTGGGAACATGGCGGCCGTTTTCATCAGGAGTTCATCATCGCCATTCAAGATCACCTTGCCCCTTGAGGATATTTTCTCAATCAGCTCTACCTTGGCACTGGCCACCCCTTCAAGATCTCCCAGTCCTTCAAGGTGAGCCGAACCTACATTTGTAATCACACCAACATCTGGGTCCGCGATCTCGGTTAAACGGGCAATTTCTCCCGGGCAATTCGTGCCCATCTCCAGGACAGCTTTCTGATACCCCTTCTCTAAACCTAACAAGGAAAGGGGCAACCCAATAAGATTGTTAAAATTCCCTTTATTCTTTAAAGTCTTGTTGCCTAATTCCAGTATGCTGGCTGTCATCTCCTTTGTTGTAGACTTACCCGTACTACCGGTAATTGCAACAATTTGGACATTGTGCTGGCTTCTCCACCAAAAAGCCAAATCACCAAGGGCCTTTAATGTATCGTTTACAGTGATGACGATAGTATCTCGGTATTTTGAATTTAGGATTCCATTTATGGCATCTTCCGCCTTACGGTGGCCCTTTTGGACAACGATACCAACAGCACCTTGCTTGACGGCATCTTCAATAAAGTCATGCCCATCATATCGTTCCCCAGAAAGTGCCCAAAAAAGTTCGCCATGTCCTATTATTCTCGAATCAGTGCTTAGTCCTGCAAGGACAGTATGCCGCTTCCCTGAAACCCAAACGCCATTTATAGGCGAAAGGATTTCCTCAGCAATTGTTTCTCCCCACTGGGCCTCCATTCAAGTTTCCCATGAGGCGGCCTTTGCCGCAACTTTTCGATCATCGAAATATCTTTTATCATTTCCAATGATCTGGTAATCTTCGTGTCCTTTGCCTGCAATTAGAATCAAGTCCTTCTCATCAGCCATGCTAATGGCGCTCTGGATTGCATGGCCACGATCAAGATCGAGAAGATATCCTGACCTGCTCATCTGATCTTCAGGAAGAGAGCCTAATTTTTTTATACCTGCTTCACGTATACCCTTCTCTATCTGGGAAGCGATGTCTGCCGGATCCTCCGTCCGGGGGTTGTCTGATGTAATAATTGCTAAGTCACTGTGAGATCCTGCTATATACCCCATCTCCCACCTCTTGCCCTTGTCGCGATCACCGCCGCATCCGAAAACGGTGATCAATCGCCCTCTAACAATTGATCTGACGGCCTTTATTGCTTTTAGAAGGGCATCTGGGGTATGGGCATAATCCACAACGACAGTCAATGAGCGTTTGTTTTTAACTAATTCCAAACGACCTGGTATCTCTTTGAGGCGTTCTATCCCTGATGCCACTGTTTTAAGATCAATGTCCATGCAAAGACCGGCAGCTGAAGCTGCCAGGATGTTGTAGATGTTAAAATCACCCAAGAGTGAAGATTGAATGGCTATTTCACCTGCAGGAGATATCAGATTTGCAGTCATTCCATTTTTATTCACCTGAACTTTATCCGCTCTGACATCACAGCCCCTTCCCAGACCGTATGTCAAGACAGGAACGTCTGTTAACGTCAACAGTTCTTTCCCCTTTGGGTCATCAATATTGATAACGGCCTTTGTCAGACCCACAGGGCTCTTTTCTCTCAGATTTAAAAAGAGTCGACTTTTTGCCTCAAAATAGGCCTCCATCGAACTATGGTAGTCCAAATGCTCCCGTGAAAGATTTGTAAATACTGCAACTCTGAATGGGCAGTCATTAGTCCTCCCTTGGTCGAGGGCATGGGAAGAAACCTCCATAATCACGTCAGAGACACCCGCATCTGCCATCTTACGCAGGATCCTCATAAGGTCCAGAGACTCTGGTGTGGTCACGGGCGCCTTCCAGGTCCTACCAGGTAATCGGTAATTAATTGTTCCGATAACGCCTGGCTTGGCCCCTGCTGCCAAAAGGATCGATTCCAATAAGTAACTGGTGGTAGTTTTTCCGTTTGTCCCTGTAATACCTATCATATTGATTTTTTCAAAAGGTGGACGATAATAGTTTACTGCAAGCTTGGATAATGCATTGCGAGAATCAGGAACATGAACAATGGAGATTTTATTATCTATCCAACTTCCATCGATGGACTCCGCAACCAATGCGATGGCCCCTTTTCTTATGGCATCTTTTACAAAATTATGACCATCCTGTTTGTAGCCCCTCAAGGCAACAAATAAAAAACCTGGCTTTACCTTTCGAGAGTCGTAGGATAAGCCTTTTACCTCAACTCCTCTATCTCCCCGAAAATCATGAATTACCAATCCTTTTATCAGCCGACCAAGTTTCATATTTTATGCTAAGATAAATGTTGACGTACCTACAAAATCACCCTGAAACCCCATAAAGGCAAATGACTATGAGCAGTGAGTTATAAACTTCTCATGTGGGAGACCTGAAACTGACCTTTACTTCTCTTATACTCTGGAGGGAGGCTCCGGGTTTAGGGTATTGTTTGACTACCAGACCCGATCCTTCAAAAAGCACTTTTAACCCAAGAGCCTTTGTCTTCTTGAGTACTTCTCTCATCCCAAGACCACTGAAATCAGGAAGGACTCCAGATTCCCCAGATTCATTTTCCTCCTTTAATTCAATGGCGATTTGATGTACCAAATTCTCTACCTTCCACTGAAGCTGCCTGCTATCGCCACCACTCGCGTGAGATTGGCTGGTGAGTGCTATTTTCGGCAGGTCTATCTCGGGGTTTATTCTGAGGTGACTTAAGGACCACTGCCCCACTTCCTTAAAAACAGGAGCCGCTACCACACCTCCATATGAAACACCTTTTGGTTCATCTATCATGGCCAAAATGACCAGTTTAGGTTGTTCCACAGGCACAAAGCCGACAAATATGGCCACGTATTTTGTTTGTGAATACTTTTTGGTCCTGGCATCGATCTTTTGGGAGGTGCCCGTCTTTCCCGCGACCCTGAAACCTTCAATGGAGGCTCGCATGGCTGTTCCTTTTTTACTTACGACACCTTCAAGGATTTCTTTAGCCGTCTTTGCCGTCTCATATGAAATAACTCTTCTGACTACCACAGGATGGGTCTCTTTGACTTTACGACCTGCTTCATCAATAATCTCCTTGACCACATAAGGGCGCATTAATTTACCGCCATTTGCGATAGCCGCCATAGCCATTGCTATTTGCAAAGAAGTGGCAGACATGCCATGACCAAAAAATAGTGTGTTCCGATCTAATTCTCTGGTATCCTCAGGCGGTCTCACAAACCCATCCCTTTCACCAAGCAGATCAATACCTGTATTGCTACCGAAACCAAACCTCTTTAAATATTCACAGAATTTCGAATATCCGAGCTTCTTTCCAATCTTAATTGCACCAATATTGCTTGAATAAGTTAAAATATCTGATACGCTCAACATCCCGTAATTATGGGTGTCATGGATCACATGAGCACCTACAGTATATTCCCCCTGTTCACAGTCAAATCTGGTTTCGGGCGTTATGATACCTTCCTCCAAAGATGCGGCCAAGAGAAAGGCCTTTATGGCGGAACCTGGTTCAAAACAATCAGTGATTACCCGATTTCTCCATTGATATGGTTTGTATTTTAAAAAGATATTAGGATTGAATTCCGGAACCACGGCCATGGCTAATATCTCTCCCGTCTCTGGAGCCACTACTAGGCAGTGCCCACCCTTTGCTTTTGCTTTATCTACTGCCGATTTAAGGGCCTGCTGAGCCTTATACTGGATGTCTTTATCGATCGTCAGGATAAGGTTGCGCATCCCTTGGCCGGACGGAGTTGGCCTACTGATGGAAAAAGATCGACCCATAGCATCTCTCATCTGAACGATACTGTGTTGGGGCCCCTTTAGAATATACTCATATCTTTTTTCAAGGCCTTCAAGGCCTTGATTATCAGAGCCGGCAAACCCAATCAGATGCGCTGCGACCTCTTTTCCAGGATAGTAACGCCTGGCTTCGGTTGTAATATTTATGCCTTCTAAATCTAAGGCATCAACCTGTTTGGCTTGATCTGGATCTATCCTCCTCTTTATCCATACAAATGGGCTTTTACTATTTAGGAGATTTAGGATATTATTCTGTTTTTCCTTTAGGACCCGGGACAACGTTCTGGCTGTTTTGGCCTTATCTTTGATTTGTCTCGGATGGGCATAGATGGATCCGACTTCGACACTTAGGGCCAATTCATGCATTTCACGGTCATATACGGTTCCGCGTTTAGGAGGAAGTTTTGTAGTTCCTATGTAGCCTGCACGTGCTATTGCATCCAGACGATCTTTTTCCAAGACATGGAGCTGGTAGGCTCTGGCTAATATTACTCCCAGCCCAATTATGAAAAAGGCGGCCACTATATAAATTCGAAACCGGATATACTTTTTTTCCCTGACCTTCATGGCAAAACGATAATTTGTTCAGGGGTCGGCTGCCTCAGACCCAATTTTTTAGCGGCAAGCTCTCCTAAGTATTGAGGTGATTTTAAAGTAGCCAACTCTAATCTCAGCTTCCGGTTTATCTCTCTGAGCGCCATCTCCTCTTTTTTCAACTGGCTGAGATCGTAACCTATTTGGGTTCTTTCAAAGTTGGACCAGACATACCCTATGCCACTCCCCATAAATAAAAACATAATTAAGATCACCAGAGAGACCTTTCGGGAGGACAAATGAGTCTTACTTTTTCTGGACTGGGAGTATTTCATCCTAACACCTAACCTTGTATTTCGTGACCCCACCATACTTGTTACTTTCTCTGCCCTTGTCATGGCTAAATCCTCTCTGCGGCTCTAAGTATTGCACTTCGCGCCCTTGGGTTTTCCTCAATTTCCTTTTGGCTCGGTCTCAACCCCTTTTTAATAAGGCGTTTGAAAAGAGGAGCCTTCCCACAGACACAAACAGGAAAATCCGGAGGGCACATACACTTTCTTTCCCAATCAACCATGGCCTGTTTAACAAGCCTGTCTTCAAGCGAGTGATATGATAAGACTACCAATCTCCCTCCCTTAGCTATCAGGGACGGAATCTTATTTAGAAATATTTTGATGTTTTGTAATTCTTTGTTGACTACTATTCTAAGGGCCTGAAATGTCAATGTCGCAGGATGCTTGCCCTTGGAACGACGTGATGGAGGAACCACCGATTCAATCAGTTGCGCCAACTGGAAGGAGCTTTCAATGTATTTTACCTTACGCGCCATAACAATGGCCCCTGCAATTAATCTTGACTTCTTTTCTTCACCATAATCCTTAAGAATTTTTTCAAGATCTCCTGACGACAGATGATTTATTAAATAATGTGCATTAGGCTCATCATCAGGGTCCATCCTCATATCAAGAGGCTCATCTCTTAAAAAACTGAAGCCTCTCCCGGAATTCTCCAGCTGCTGAGAGGAAACCCCGAGGTCCAATAACACACCTTTGGCCGCCTCAATCCCAAGATCCTTTAAGACCTTATCCAGATCAGAATAGTTTGCTTTAATCACACAAGCTCTATCTCCAAGGAATGCCAGCCTCTCTTTTGATATACTGAGGGCCTCCGGGTCCCTATCCAGGCAGATTAACCTCCCTTTTCCGACCAAATATTTTCCGATGGCAAAGCTGTGCCCGCCAGTACCGACGGTTCCGTCCACATATATGCCATCCCATGCAGGACCAAGGTATTTAATGACCTCATTAACAAGGGCTGGTTGATGAAGATATCCCAAGCCTAATCCCTCTAAATGCCCAGTTCTGAAAGGGACTGGCTAACCTCAGGAAACCTCCCCTTAGCCCGTTCAAACTCCTCTTCCCATTTACCCTTTTCCCAGATCTCAAATCTCTTCAGCTCTCCAACAAGCACCACCTCTTTATCAAGACCCGCAATCTCCCTCAAGTCTGGAGGTATCGTTATTCTTCCTTGCTTGACTGGACATTCCACAGCACCTGAGATAAAATATCTAAGATATGTATTAACCGCGTGATCGAATTGGGGTAGATTGGCCGCCTTTTCTTCGATAACTCTCCAATCCTGCCTGACAAAGGCCCATAGGCAGGTATCATGATTGGTAACCACCAGAAAGTCCTCATCCCTCTGGGCCAGAATCTCTCTGAACCTCGCTGGGATAGCCAATCGTCCCTTAGTATCAAGTGTATGCCTTGAGCGTCCTCTAAACATAATTTTATGTCACTTTATGACACTTTTTACCACTTTTTACCACTATTAGGCAAAGGAATACCTTTGTCAAGAAAAAAATTCAAAAAAATGAACAATTTGAAGAATTTATTCCTGGTTAGGACCAAGCGCAATATATTGGACTTAAAAAATCAGGGCACAACTATATATGGGAATGATGTTAAAGGTTTAAATGATTTTGCATCTAACTAAGCTGTTAGAAGGGAAAAATAAACGGTTTTCCCCATTTGTTCGGTTGCTGCTCGAAACAAATTTTCTATTTATACGATAGACAAAGACTTTGAACTGCTTTCTAAACATATACATATAGTGCTTCACAAACCTGATGTATTCCAAATTGGGTAAAGGGGAGATTCTAACAGATGATCCCTCACGGTTCCGCCCTTGCTGCAAGCTCTGGGTCTTTGACTTGCCTTCGACTAATACTTCTGCTAACATATCAACACATTAGAGGAATTAACGTCCATGAAAAATTGGCTTATAAAGGGGACTTTGGTTTAAGAACGACTTCAGGCACATGAAATTGGTTCAATACAGTTCTTTACAAAAGATCTTTATTCGCTTGATGTATTTTCATGAAATATTATAGTTTGCCATTGGATTTTAGTATTGTGGTAGGTGTTTACAATATAATTAAGTCTTTCCTTATTTATAGCTAAGTCGTTTTGGAAACAACGCCCTATTTCATTGGTAACGTTCAAGAGTATTTAGATTCAGTTGGTACTTAGACAGTTTATGTGTCTTTCGATTTCTTTAAGAAGGGCATGGGGCTCTCTTTTCAGAAAACGAAAAATTGGTTGCTGGTTATTTGAGTTAAG
>CAYRFN010000005.1:0-63268 GCA_964423495.1 uncultured Desulfobacteraceae bacterium | reverse complement strand
CTAAAGAGAAATAAACGGCGGGCGTGGGAAACACTTCCGCAAAGCGGTTCTGTTCTAACATGTCAATAGACATAATTATATGAAATTTCGACACATCTGTCGAATCAACCTTTTCACTTTCGACATTTTTTGCCTCGGTTAACGATAATAATTTGTATCTGAGTATCATCAATTGTTATAAATATATCATGATAACAGACAGATAGCAGAATAAAGCCAGTTTTGGCACATGTGCTGCATTTTCAAAATTATATGTGCCCAAACCAAGATGAGTTAGGTTGGGAACTTGTGTTTGGATTAACTCTTCCACACCGATGTAAATCTGTTGACAAATTCCTGGTAACGGAAGAATATCCTGGCAAACGGGCAAAAAACGGAGACAGAGATAGACTTAAAAAGAATACTGTTTAGAAAAAGGAAATCGGTGTGAAAAAGATTATAGTGATATTTATTGTCATACTAATTTTAGTGGCTTTTGGCTGGAAGATATATGAGAAGGTCTTCACCAACCAGAAAGGAAACTTTAATAAACGAAGGGCCTTTGCTGTGCCCGTTGAAGTAGCGCCGGTTCGGAAGATAACAATGCGGGATGTAGGATCTTTCACCGGCACGATATTTCCAAGGTCACAGTTCGTCGTGGCACCAAAGATTGCCGGGAGGCTTGAGAAACTCCTTGTGAATATCGGAGACTTTGTAAAACGCAATCAATTGATCGCAGTTTTGGACGATGATGAATACGTTCAACGGGTTGATCAAGCCCGGGCTGAAATGGAAGTTGCTAAGGCTAACCTTGAAGAAAGTCATAGCGGATTAGACATTGCTCGACGGGAGTTTGACAGGGCCAAGACGCTTCGAAAGAAGAAGATTGCTTCAGAGTCTGAGCTGGACTCTGCAAAGGCGCAATTCCAGACTCAAACTGCAAAACACAAGGTAGCCCTGGCACAGGTGGTCCAGAAAAAGGCTGCCTTAAAGGCCGCTCAGGTCTATTTGTCTTATACCAAGATTCATGCATACTGGGAAAATCATGATGAGAGTAGAGTCATAGGCGAGCGGTTTGTGGATGAAGGGGCCATGCTTGCACCCAATACACCCATTGTGTCTGTGTTGGACATTGGTTCATTGACGGCCGTGATTCATGTTATAGAACGTGATTATTCCAAGGTGCGGATGGGCCAGCAGGCAGTAGTGTCCACAGATGCATATCCTAACAAAACCTTTACAGGAAAGATTATTCGCATCTCACCCCTTTTAAAGGAAACGTCTCGCCAGGCGAGGGTTGAAATCGAGGTGCTCAATCCGGAATCTCTCCTCAAGCCCGGGATGTTTGTTCGGACACAGATTGAGTTTGCAAGACACGATGATGTGGCGGTAGTCCCCCTGACTGCTCTGACAAAAAGAGGTGGTCAACAGGGCGTTTTCCTGGTTGATATCCAGGACATGAAGGCCCATTTCGTTCCCGTATCGTTGGGCATAATAAACGGTGAAGTTGCCGAGGTGGTTAGTCCATTGATTTCGGGATCTGTTGTTACATTGGGGCATCACTTGATTGTGGACGGATCTTCAGTTATCTTACCGGATGAAAAGCCGCGGCGTTCTTCTACGGATAAGGCAGGGAATATCGAATCAGGTGAAAAAAGTAGGCCGAGCCAGGGGAAAAAGCCATGAAGAAAATTCCTCTTTTTGCTGTCCGCCACCCAATTTTCACTATCATGGCGGCCCTTATCATGATGATTGTAGGCGGGATTTCATTGACCCGTCTTGCCATCGACTTAATGCCCGATATTACCTATCCGGCACTTAGCATCTATACCGATTATGAAAATGCCAGCCCAGAAGAGATCGAAGAATTAATTACCCGCCCTATTGAAGAGGCCGTAAGCGCGGTTCACGGAGTAGAGGAGGTTACCTCGATTTCTGCCGAGGGTGTCAGCCGGGTGCGTGCGGCCTTTGAATGGGGAACTGAACTGGACGCCGCAGCCAACGATGTCAGGGATCGTCTGGATCGCGTCATACCGCTTCTCCCTGAGGAAGCGGATCGACCGATGTTACGAAAATATGATCTGGCCAGTTTCCCTATCCTTATCCTCGGGGTCTCCAGCAACATGGATCCAATTCAGACACGTCGGGTCATCGACGATCAGGTCAAGTATCGTATCGAACGCCAGCCCGGAGTTGCCGCACTTGATGTGCACGGCGGCCTGGACCGGGAGATTCATGTGAATCTCTCCGCGGACAAGATCAAGGCCCTGGGATTATCCCTTGATCAGATCATTGGCAGGATCAAGGCTGAGAACGTGAATATGCCCGCAGGCGCGATAGATCGTGGAAACATGGAAGTAATGATCCGAACTCCGGGGGAATATACGAGCCTGGATGAACTTCAAGATACTGTCATTGCAGTTCGCGAGGGCGTGTCGATCCAACTCAAAGAAGTTGCAAGTGTAGAGGATTCCTGGGAAAAGGTTACACGGATCGTCCGGGTAAACGGTCGTCCGGGGGTGCGGTTGGCCGTGATTAAGCAATCAGGGAAAAATACGGTCGAGGTGGCTAAAGAAGTCCTCGAAGAGATTGACCGGATCAATCGGGACATCCCACAAATTCAAGTGATACCTATTATTGATACCTCTGATTATATAAAGCGCTCCATCACTAATGTGGGAACTTCAATTTTATTCGGAGGTATATTGGCCGTAATAATCCTGTTCTTATTTCTACGTAACATATCAAGCACAGCCATTATCGCCACTGCCATCCCAGTTTCCATCATCTCCACTTTTGCCTTAATGTATTTTGGAGGCTTCACATTAAACCTCATGACCCTCGGTGGTTTGGCCCTGGGTATCGGTATGCTGGTGGACAATGCAATCGTGGTTTTGGAAAACATCCAACGTTTAAGAGAATCGGGAGTTGAGCCAGAACAGGCGACGGTGGATGGAAGTGGGGAAGTCACATCTGCCATTATTGCCAGCACTTTAACCACACTGGCTGTCTTTTTGCCCCTGATCTTTATGCGAGGAATGTCCGGCATTATGTTCAAACAGTTTTCCTATGTGGTGAGCTTTGCCCTTGCTTGTTCTCTGGTGGTGGCCCTCACCCTTGTGCCCATGTTATCGTCCAGAATTCTTCATCTCCCAAAACTTGACCCGGTTTCTACCGAGACGCGGGGGCACAAGATTTTTCGCATAAGCGGTCAAGTTTTCGATCGCATTGCGGAGGATTATAAGCGTTTGCTCAGTTTTTCTCTTTTTCACCCCAAGCTCGTGGTAGCCGGAGGGTTTTTGCTTCTTATCTGCAGTTTGGCCCTTATTCCCCTTGTGGGCGTTGAGTTTATGCCCAGTACAGATGAGGGAGAGGTGCGGGTGTATGCTAAAATGGAGGTAGGCATGAGGATGGAGCTTGTTGACGAAGCCTTTAAGAAAATTGAGTCTGTGGTCAAGCAGGAGGTCCCCGAAGTTAGGAGCACAGTCGCCTATATCGGGGGGACAAGCTGGCGCGCATCGGGTTCCCATACCGGACAGCTAAGAATCTCCCTCATACCCGAAGCAAAACGGTCACGATCCAGTGAAGAAATAGCGGCGACCCTTCGTCGAAAGCTTGCCCATATCCCGGGGGCCACCATCAGAACGCGCGCTGGTCAGGGGCTCTTTATCTTGCGAATGGGAAGCAGCGATGAAGAAAAGGTACAGGTTGAAATCCGTGGGTATGATCTGGAGACCTCCGATGTGCTTGCCCAGCGCATAAAGGACGCAATAGAAGAGGTGGACGGCATAACCGATGTTCAGATAAGCCTCGAATCGGGTTCTCCGGAGCAACTGATCATTGTGGACCGGCAGAAGGCCGCGGATATGAAACTCACGGTCTCTCAGATCGCCGATATGCTCCAGACTGTTCTATCCGGGACAAGTGCCGGTAACTACCGTGAGGCCGGGGATGAGTACAAGATTCTGGTCAAGCTTAAGGACGCAGAAAAGGCTCCCCTCAATGATATCTTGGATCTCACATTGACAAATGCGAGCGGGCAACCGGTTATTCTGCAAAATGTTGTGAAGGTTAGGCCTCAAAGCGGCCCTGTCCGTATAGACCGTAAAGACCAGGAACGTATCGTCACGGTCTCGGCCAACATCTCGGGACGAGATATGGGCTCTATTCTGTCCGATATACGGAAAAACCTCCGTTCGATCCCAGTGCCTAAGGATTTCAGCGTGGTATTTGGCGGCGACTATGAGGAGCAGCAGAAGGCGAACCGAGAGCTGGGATTGAGCTTTATTTTGGCCCTTGTGCTGGTCTACATGGTGATGGCGTCCCTGTATGAGTCGCTTCGCGATCCCTTTGTGGTGATGTTCTCCGTGCCGCTGGCCGCCGTTGGTGTTATTCTCATGCTCTTACTGACCAATACCACTTTCAATGTACAGTCCTTCATTGGTTGTATAATGCTTGGCGGGATAGTGGTTAACAATGCCATCCTGCTTGTAGACCATATTAACCTCCTACGCCGAAGCCATGGGATGCCTCTTAGGGAGGCAATTGAAGAGGCTGGACGAAGAAGACTTCGCCCTATATTGATGACGGCCATGACCACATCGCTGGCACTGGTCCCGCTGGCCCTTGGCCTGGGCGAAGGTGGAGAAGCTCAGGCCCCCATGGCCAGGACTGTAATTGGAGGGCTTCTGAGTTCGACTTTTATTACCTTGATTTTTATCCCTTCAGTTTATTTAATCTTTGAACGCAGATCGGGAAAATCTTTTGGTTAATAGTTTCAATTTGATATATTTCGGGAATACACATCCAATGGTCTTGTATTAAATAGATTCACCCGCATCGGGAGAAAAAAATACGGTGTCAAAAAAATTTTGTAGGCGGCTAAACACTATTCTTTTTGTGAATGCACTTTGTTTTTTTTTGTTATCCTGTGCGATTTTTCAAATTTGTAGTGCCGATGACTCTGTCAGGATTCCCCATAAGCCGTATATGAGTGATTCTGTTTCACCTGGTCCGAAAATGCATGAAATCCTGAAAAACGCCCCATTTCCCTCATCTAAGGGGCCGGTCAGGGTTACTATTGAAGGCGCCATACTTCTTGCCCTTGAGAATAACCGCTCACTCAGAATTGAGCGATTGAATCCTGCTATCCGTCGAACGTTTGAAGATGAGGAACGAGCCGCGTTTGATCCTACGCTGACAGGCGAGATTTATTCCTCTCGTGAGAAAGGCCAAGAGTGGTCAAGAACCTCAGGTAACTTCATTAGTAGCAGAAGCAACGAAAAGAATGCTGACTTAGGTGTTTCCAAATTTTTTTCCACCGGTACAGATATAAGCATTGATCTCTCTTTGGATCATACCTGGTCAGATTTGTACAGCGATCAATATGCCTCCAGGGTAGGGCTGAGTGTAACCCAGGCATTGCTTCGGGGCATGGGTACCGGTGTAAATCTTGCAAACCTCCGCCAGGCTCAACTGGATACACGGGCCTCACAATACGAATTACGCGGTTTTGCGGAAGCACTTGTGGCTCGGGTTGAAGAAATATATTGGGACTATGCCCTATCCCAGCGCCAGATACAGATATTTGAAGAATCCCTGAAACTGGCAGAGCAGCAACTCAAGGAAACCCAAGAGATCATTGGGGTCGGCAGATTACCTGAAACTGAAATAACAGCGGCACAGGCTGAAATAGCATTGCGACGGCAGGGACTGATTAATGCCCGCAGCGCAATGGCAACAACACGCCTGCAACTACTTCAATTGCTGAACCCACCGGGGCCAAACCACTGGCAAAGGGAGATCGATCTTATGAATCTGCCCATCGTGCCAGAGGTGACATTGGATGACGTTGAGACACATGTTGAGGTTGCCTTGCGCATGCGCCCTGATCTAAACCAGGCGCGCCTCGGAGTCCAGAGCGGTGATCTGGAAATCGTAAAGACCAAGAACGGTATACTACCTAAAATGGACCTGTTTATCACCCTTGGTAAAACCGGTTATGCAGATTCCTTTGGCAGCTCTGTCGGAAATGTAACCGATGATTACTATGATTTTTCCGTTGGTGTCAGTTTCGAATACCCGTTTATGAATCGTGAGGCAAAAGCTAGTCATAGGCGCTCGCTACTCAGCCGGGAACAGTCTGCCGAAGCCGTGAATAACTTAGCCAATCTAGTTGAATTGGACGTCAGGACGGCCTACATTGAGGTAAATCGTTCCAAGGAACAAATATCGGCCACCATAGCGACACGTACCCTTCAGCAAGAAAAGCTGAGAATCGAGACTGAAAAATTTCGAGTAGGAAGATCAACCATGTTCCTATTGGCCCAGGCCCAACGAGATCTTCTGTCCAGTCAGATAACCGAAATCCAGGCCGTCGTAAATTACCTAAAGGCCTTAGTTGAACTTCATAGGCTTGAAGGTTCATTGCTCGAACGTCGAGGTATTGTAGCTCCAGGAAGAGAACCTGTTATGGGTTCAGTCGAAAAGTAATAATTACAACCGAATTATCATATTATTATAAGGCATTAAATTTGACTGTTGTTCTGCTACACTTCATAGCTGCAGGAAAGCTTTTTCATAATTGATCCAGAATACTTGAAGACTTAGTTCACTTATTAACCAAAGAACATCGTATTTACAAAATTGCCAGATGCGATTGACTGATTGGCCGAAGACTAAGAAAAAGCGGATATCATACTATCTATACATGACCGTAGTTACACAAGACCATGGCGATCATTGTAAGTCAGCAACAATAAATAGAATCCATCAATTAATAGTAACTGCTTGACTTAAGGGAATAATCTTGCCAAAATTATAATAATTTGTCCTTTTGATATAGATTTTGGGATTAAGGTCATATTTTAAGGAGGATACAATGAGTATTTTTATGGATCGTATTATTCGTGCTGCCAAGTTAGATATTAATCTATATGAGGAAGTTGAGGCTGACAAAGGTGCTCTTGGTCAGGCTATGGGGATTGTTATTCTTTCCAGCATAGCAGCTGGAATAGGAGGCATTTCAAGAGGAGGATTTGGCGGGCTTTTATTGGGGACGATTACTGCTCTCATTGGATGGTATGTCTGGGCGTATCTTGTTTACTTTATCGGGACGAAACTTCTTCCCGAGCCACAGACCAAAGCAAATCACGGAGAGTTATTACGTACCATTGGTTTTGCAAGCTCTCCCGGGTTGATTCGAATATTATGTTTCATCCCAGGGCTTGGGACAATAATTTATATCTTGGCCTCAATTTGGATGCTGGTTGCAATGGTAATCGCGGTCAGACAGGCCCTTGATTATAGAAGCACTTTACGTGCTGTGGGAGTTTGTGTAATCGGCTGGATCATTCAAATGCTAATTCTTGTGTTATTGTATTCTCTTTTTGGAGGCGCTGGAAGACCGGCCTAAGGAAATAGGTCAGTGATGAGTCTTAGAAATCAGCAGGAACCAATGGGTTTTTCAAAATTAGTGAAAGGGTTGGTTTCAGATGAGGAGATCCGGGAGGAAAACTCGAAAAAAATGCAAAGAGATCCTTATTTGAATAGTAGACCAATTGAACCGGGAGGGAAAAAAACTAATCGGCTGAGTATTTCAAAATGGTTCATATTCCTTATCATCGCTGCTCTAATACTCCTTTCTTATTATCGCTCCCCAATCCTGACCCATCTCGGAAACTATCTGATCGTTCAGCATTCCCTCGAACATGCCGATCTTATTGTGTGTATGTCAGGTGAGCCTGTTGCAAGAGGGCTTGCCGCTGCAGAGCTTTATAAAAAAGGTTTGGCCCCACGTGTCTTGATAACGAGAGAAGAACTGCCTGATGGTTACGAAAATTTGAAGGAGAAAAAGATTCACTATCCTGAGACAAGAGATCTTCTGATCATGATGCTCCAAGGTTTAGGTGTACCAGGGTCTGTACGCCTGACAAGTGAGCACTTTGTGGGCAGCACCTTTGAGGAGACTAAGATGATAAGGGACTATGTCCGAGTGCAAGGTTACCGGTCCCTGATCATTGTAACCTCTCCATACCACACCAGACGCACCTGGTTGACCTTCAAGAAGTTGTTCGAGAAGGATGGAGTCAAGATTATGGTGATACCTTCCCATTATTCGGGATTCAGGGCAGATGATTGGTGGAAAAAAAACAAGTACATTAAAGAGCTAATAATCGAGTACCAGAAGCTCATTTATTACACCGTAAAGTATTTTATGTAAATGAACCTACCCGCCGCAAGCGGGCGGGTAGGTTCATTTGCCATGTCTCATCCGATTTACTTGATTTATAATTAATCTTGCGGCTTTATCCATTTGGTCCATTGTATTACTTCTTCCGACGGTTAGTCTGAGGGCCCCCATCCCGATTTTAGGGGGGACAGCCATGGCTGCAAGGACGTGAGAGAGCTTTACGGTTCTATCATGGCAAGCAGCGCCTGTAGAAGCCATAATGGTGGGCAGATCTTCAAGGATCTGACCCCCATCAAGACCCGGGATGGCCACATTTAACGTATTGGGAAGTCGTTCTTTTGGATGGCCATTTAAAACCAGGCCAGAAAGACCTTCAAACAGAAGTTCTTGCAAACGATTTCTTAACATGTCCATTTTTTTATAATCATCTTTAAGATTTTCCTTAGCAATCCTGCATGCTACGCCAATACCTGCAGCAAGTGTAACACTTTCTGTCCCAGCCCTCTTTCCAACCTCCTGTCCCGCCCCATGAATGAGAGGGGTGAGACCCTGACCCTCACGAATAAATAGGGCGCCTATACCTTTTGGACCATAAAGCTTATGTCCAGCTACTGTCAGGAAGTTGACCCCTAATTTATTCACATCTACCTCTATCTTTCCAACCGCCTGAGCTGCATCGGTATGCACCGGAACATCATATTCCTGTGCTATCTTTGAGATCTCTTTTATTGGTTGGAGTGTCCCTGTTTCATTATTGGCCAACATGATGGTGATCAATGCGGTATTGGGTAAGATTGCATTTTGGACCTCTTTTGGATCTACTCGGCCAAAACGGTCCACAGGAAGAATTGTTACTTTAACCCCAATTTCCATAAGAAACAGAGATGGATTTAGGATGGAAGGATGCTCCACAGCAGACGTGATAATATGGAATTTTTTTGGGTTCTTGAAATCAATAAGGCCTTTTAGGACCATATTGTTAGATTCGCTTCCACCCGATGTGAAGACCACTTCATGGTTTTGACACCCAAGAAGAGAAGCGACATCTTTCCTGGCATGTTCAAGTCCTTCTTTGGCCTTTGTTCCCAACAAATAGCCGCTGGAGGGATTACCAAATTCATCTTGTAAATAGGGCATCATTGCCGATATTACCTCTTGGGTCACTGGGGTAGTTGCATTGTGGTCCAGATAGATCAAGGTGTTAAACTTATTGTCTCTCATTAAAATCACCGCCTTTTGTAGCAGTTTATCTATATCATTCAGGTCGAATCCTTTGTAGGTTAAGGCCTGTAGACTCGTTTATACCTATGAGCTTGCCATACTTAACACACAGTCTGCTTTTAGAACAAATTTTGCCAATTGACAACAAATTACGTTGATGGTATTTGTAGCATACCCTATTAAACCCTAGGAAATCCGCAGATACAAAAGTATATTAATAAAAGAAAATGGCCAATCTTAAATCCCCTTAATTATTGAGAAAAAGGAGATGTTAGATGAATGAAAATAATGAGAAAAAGTTCATCCTCTGGTTCAATGAAATCGGCATAGAAGACGTTCCTTTAGTAGGTGGGAAGAATGCCTCTCTTGGAGAAATGTACCAAAAACTTAATAACAAAGGGATTAATATCCCAAATGGATTTGCCATCACTTCCCATGCCTACCGTTATTTCTTAAAGCACGCCAAAATTGAGAATGAAATCAAGGAAATTTTAAAGGATCTTGACACAAATGATCTCAATAGTCTGATGAGAAAGGGGAGACAGATACGTGAAATCATAAAAGATGCGAAATTCCCGGATGATTTGAGCAAGGCAATATGCGACGCTTATGGCAAACTTGCGGCTGAGTTCGGCCAGGAAGGCCTTGATAATCTGGATGTGGCTGTAAGGTCATCGGCCACTGCTGAAGATCTTCCGCATGCATCATTTGCCGGCCAGCAGGACACGTTCCTAAATATTCAGGGAAAGAGAAGTGTCTTAGGTGCTTGTCGTAGGTGTTTTGCGAGTCTTTTTACCAACCGAGCCATTTCCTATCGCCATGATAAGGAATTTGGTCAACTTGATGTTTATCTATCTATTGCGATACAAAAAATGGTACGCAGTGATTCCGCTTATTCAGGGGTCATGTTTTCAATCGATACGGAGACTGGATTCAGGGATGCTATTTTTATTACAGCTGCCTATGGCTTAGGCGAAAATGTTGTGCAAGGGACCGTCAATCCTGATGAATACTCCGTTTTTAAGCCCACTCTAAAAATAGGAAAACGGTCAATTATTGGTCGCAAGGTAGGTGATCGGGAAATTAAAATGGTTTATTCTATTGAAGACAATGCAACTATAAGAAATGTTGCCACCACTTTAGATGAACGGCACCGTTATGTGATTAATGATGACGAAATTATCAAACTCGCTGAATGGGCATGTCTTATTGAAGAGCACTACAGTGCCGAGGCCGGATATTTTAAACCAATGGATATTGAATGGGCCAAGGATGGAGACGGTGTTAAAGTGGGCACCGGAAAGCTTTTTATTGTCCAGGCAAGGCCGGAAACCGTTCACTCGCAGAAGGATAAAAACACTTACGAAAATTATCGTCTCCTTGAAAAAGGAGAAATTTTAACAAGTGGTGCGGCCGTAGGAACCAAGATCGGCCAGGGAGAGGCAAATATAATCCTGTCAACGATGGATATGGATAAATTCAAGCCAAACCAGGTTTTGGTCGCTAACATGACTGATCCTGATTGGGAACCGCTTATGAAAATTGCCTCAGCAATTGTAACCAATAAAGGTGGGCGGACATGTCATGCTGCGATTGTATCCAGAGAACTTGGAATTCCTTGTGTCATCGGCACGGGAAATGCTGATGAAATGATTAAGACAGGCCAAGAGATTACTGTTTCTTGTTGTGAGGGAGAGACGGGGCATATTTACAATGGGCTATTGAAATATGATATTGAGAAAATCAACCTGGAGGAGTTGCCCAAAACACGAACTAAGATCATGATGAACGTGGGGATACCAGAGCAGGCCTTTGCTCAAAGTATGATCCCCAATGACGGTGTTGGACTGGCCAGAGAGGAATTCATTATCAATTCTCACGTTGGCATACACCCGCTTGCTTTGCTTGAGTATGATAAACTGAAAGAAATGGCAAAAAACGATCAGAAAGCAGCAGGAGCTGTCTATAGAATTGATCAGATTACTGCTGTTTACCAGGACAAAAGGCAGTTTTTCATTGACAAACTTGCAGAGGGTGTTAGCCGAATCGGAGCAGCATATTATCCAAATGATGTTATCGTTCGCCTCTCCGATTTCAAAACTAATGAATATGAAAACTTATTAGGTGGATACCTGTATGAGCCTATTGAAAATAATCCAATGATAGGCTGGCGGGGGGCTTCACGTTATTATGATGAAAAATATATGCCGGCATTCGAACTTGAATGTCTTGCCCTCCTTAAGGCCCGAGAAGAAATAGGCCTAACGAATCTCAAGATCATGGTGCCTTTTTGTAGGACACCGGAAGAAGGTACAAAGGTGATCGAGGTCATGAAAAAATTCGGGCTGGTGCAAGGCAAGAATGACCTTGAGATCTATGTGATGTGCGAAATTCCGAGCAATGTGATTTGCGCTGACCAATTTGCCGAAATTTTTGACGGTTTTTCTATAGGCTCCAATGACTTGACTCAGCTTGCTCTTGGCCTTGATCGCGATTCTGATCTGGTTTCACATTTATATGATGAAAGGAATGAAGCTGTAAAAAGGCTGGTAGCACAGGTAATTGAGGTAGCCAAGAAGAAAGGAAAGAAGATCGGTATCTGCGGGCAAGCCCCCAGCGATTTCCCAGAATTTGCAGAGTTTTTGGTCGAATGCGGGATTGACTCCATAAGCCTCATTCCGGATACAATAATAAAGACTAAATTGGCGATTGCGAAAAAAGAAAAAGAATTAGGTATCACATTGGATAAAGAGTAAGGCATGAACTCTGTAAGAATTTTGGGAACAGGTTCTTATGTTCCACCAAAGGTGTTGAGTAATTTAGATTTACAAAAGATGGGCCTCGACACCACGGATGAATGGATTGTACAACGCACAGGTGTAAGTGAGAGAAGGATAGCCGATCCGGAAGTCACAACTTCAGATCTCGGTTATGAAGCCTCTTTGAAGGCCCTTGACATGGCCGGGATGACTGCTAAAGATGTAGATCTTATTATTGTTGCTACTATCACACCGGATACCTGTTGTCCTTCGGCCGCCAACTGGCTTCAGGCAAAAATGGATGCGCCCCAGGCCGTAACTTTCGACATCACGGCCGCCTGTTCTGGTTTTATTTTTGGACTTAATGTTGCTGAACAGTATCTCAAGACAGGGGCCTGCAAATATATCCTTATAGTGGCGTCCGAGGTCATGACCCGGACCCTTAATTGGAAGGATAGAACAACATGTATCCTGTGGGGTGATGGTGCCGGTGCTGCTATACTGGCCATGGACAAAGAAGGGCACGAAATCTTGTCTACCCACCTCCATACAGACGGGTTTAATGGCCAGGATCTTTTGATGCCGGGTGGCGGATCCAAAACCACCCCTATCTCACATGAAAGTGTGGATAAAGGACTCCATACACTCAACATGATTGAGGCCAATGCCAGTTTCAGAGTGGCGGTAAGGCACTTTATTGAATCAATTAAGGAAGCAGCTCAATTCAACGAAATCGCGATAGAGGATATCAACTGGTTTATTCCCCACCAGGCAAATATGCGGATGTTCCAATCTATAGCCAAGACCTTGAAGATTCCCTTTGAAAGATTTTATGTAACCATTCACAAATACGGCAACATCTCTTCAGCATCCTGCGCAATTTCCTTCGACGAAGCCGTTCGGGACGGAAGCATCAAGAAGAATGATTTAATCTGCCTTCCTGTTTTTGGGGGTGGTCTGACTTGGGGAAGCTCGCTAATAAGGTGGTAGAGGGTTTCCTTTTGTTCCCCACAATGATCAACTTTATGAACATATCAACATTAAGACCTACCTTTTTGACCAAACACAGATCCTGGTATTAGACAATAATACATATTGAAGATTACCTTTTCTGCTTTAGTGGGATTGTAGGAGGTGCTCCAACTCCTGGATTCGGTGATCGAATGTCATTATTGGTTATTTAACGTCATTAAAATATCTTTCAAAACTTATTATAAATAATATTGACATTAAATTACAAATATGCTCCGATAATTCCTTAGAAGGAGGTATTTAAAAATGGATGAGAAGACCCTTCTTAATACCAAAGAGGTTGCCCATTTCTTAGATATCAATGAAAAGGTGGTCTATAACCTGATTGCCGAAAAAGGGCTTCCAGCAAGTAAGGTTACGGGAAAGTGGCTTTTTCCAAGACATCTTGTCGAAAAATGGCTGGAGAACCAGACCATTAACTATCCGAGAATTACAAGTCCTCTTCCATCTTATCATGGTTTGCTCATTATTAGCGGCAGCAACGATATCCTCTTGGAAAGAACTATTTCGCTTTTCAATCGGCTTCATTCAAACCATACAGCAGTCTTTGGTAATGTGGGAAGTCAAGGAGGGCTAAAAATATTGGGACGTGGTCTTTGCCATATGGCTTCAAGTCACCTTTTGCAGGAGGATGAGCAGGAATATAACTTTGACTTTGCCTATCATGAGCTTGGAGGCAAATTGCCGGCGGTGGTGAATCTATGCCGGCGAGAGCAGGGCCTACTTGTGGCCAAAGGAAATCCTAAAGGAATCCATAGCATTTCTGATTTAGGGCAGTCAGGGATAAGAATTGCCAATCGTCCTACAGACACAGGCACCCGCCTGCTCTTTGACAAGGAACTTCAGAAGGCCGGCATCAAAGGGTCTGAAATTGAAGGTTATGCGCGTGAATTTCGTAGCCATTTTGATGTCGGTCTTGAGGTATTCGCCGGCCGAGCCGATGTTGTTCCTGCTATAAGGCCTGTTGCAAAATTTTTGGGATTGGACTTTGTCCCTTTACGCTGGGAGCGTTACGATCTTCTCGTTTCAAAAGATCGTTTTTTTGATCAGGGGGTGCAGCTTTTTTTAGGTCTACTCCACGAACCTCAATTCCGGGATCTTGCTAAAGAGTTTGAAGGCTATGATCTGAGTATGTGTGGAAAAGTGGTTTTTCCACAACAATCTAAAATAAGGAGAAATGATAGATGAAAAGGTGGTTAACATGGTTGCTTGCATTTTTTTTAGTTATGTTTATTGTTCCTAACGCTGTTAGTGGAACTGAAAAACTCATAAAGATGTCCACAACTACGAGCACGGAAAATTCCGGGCTTTTGGATGTTTTGCTTCCTGTATTTACAAGGGATACCGGAATTCAAGTCAAGGTCTTTGCCAAAGGTACGGGTGCCGCGATCAGGGATGGTATTGATGGGAATGTTGATATTATTTTTGTGCACGCGAAGGAAAGAGAGAAGAAATTCGTGGCCGATGGCTATGGTGCCTACCGTTTGGGTGTGATGCATAACGATTTCGTGATTCTTGGTCCCGCGGCCGACCCTGCGAAGATCAAGGGGATAAGCAAAGCAGCGCCGGCATTAAGGAAGATTGCTCAGGAAAAGACCAGGTTCGTATCCCGTGGAGATGACAGTGGCACTCATACCAAAGAACAGACATTATGGAGGGCTACCGGAATGCCCATAAAGTACAAGACAACCGAGATAATCAAAAAGGGCAAAAAACGAAAGATATCCTTTTTACATCCACATGGGCTTGGACAGTGGTACTTTTCCATTGGCCAGGGTATGGGAAAAACTCTGACCTACTCTGAGGAGAAGCAGGCATATACACTGGCTGATCGTGGAACCTATTTAAAGTACAAGTTCGGCAGAAAGCAAGGCCTGGATCTTGAGGTTCTATGTGAAGGAGATAAGAATCTTTTCAATCCCTATGGGATTATTCCTATTAATCCTAAGAGATATTCTCACGTCAAATTCGATTTAGCGGATCAATTTGCAAAATGGCTGGTTTCGAAAAAGGCACAGGCTCTCATCGCAGAATATAAGATCCAGGGACAACAGGCCTTTTTCCCGGATGCAATTCCGGATGCCAAATAAACGATTTATAAATGCTTTTTTAAAGTCCTAAACAAATAAAAGGATATGGGATTTCTATTAGACAGCTTTCTGTCGGCCATTATACTTTTGTGGTCACTTGACCCTGAGCTTTATTTTATTATCTCTGTCTCCATTAAGGTGAGCCTAAGTTCAACCCTGATAGCAGGTGTTTTAGGAGTTCCAGCAGGTTTTGTTATATCTTTTAAAGAGTTTCGCGGTAAACGGGTGGTCATTACCACCCTTAACTCCTTGCTGGCCCTACCCACTGTGGTTGTTGGCCTCTTAGTATATGCTTTTATTTCCAGAAGAGGGCTTCTCGGGATCCTTGATCTTCTTTACACTCAGACGGCCATAGTTATCGGGCAGGTCATATTGATATTTCCAATTGTGGCATCTTTAACCTTTGCTGCCATCACCAATATTGATGATAGGTACAAAAAGACTGCCATGACTCTGGGTGCCACGCCTTTTCAGACAGCATCAGTTATCTTTCGAGAGGCACGATTCGGCATCATTGCTGCCATAATAGCAGCTTTTGGAAGGGTTATTGCAGAAATTGGTATTAGTATGATGCTTGGGGGCAACGCTAAAGGTTATACCCGAACCATGACCACGGCCATGGCTCTCGAATATGATAAGGGAGAGTTTGTCTTGGGTGTAGCCCTTGGAATAGTGCTTCTTTTAATAAGCTTCAGTATGAATATATTTTTCAACTATCTACAGGGGAAAAGCAGGGCATAATGCTTTTTGAAATTAGAGATCTAAAAAAAGTTTACAGAGATAGAACCGTTCTGGATATAGCAAAATTGAATTTTGAAAAGGGTATAATATATTCTCTCTTAGGACCTAATGGATCAGGTAAGACAACACTTCTCGAAATTTTAAGTCTTCTAATTCCACCAACCACGGGGAAAATAAAATATAATGATAAGAATATAGATTTCACAGGAAATAATCTGACCACCATACGCCGGGAGATTGTAATGGTACAGCAAAACCCGGTGCTTTTTACAACCACGGTAAATAAGAACCTGGAATTTGGCCTCAAGGTAAGGGGAGTATCCAAAAGTAGGAGGGAAAATATTATAAAGGAATCCCTTGATCTTGTAGGCATGCGCGATTTTATGAATGCGGAGGCCCATAAACTATCGGGAGGCGAAACTCAGAGGGTTGCCATTGCCAGAGCCCTTGTCTGTTCTCCTAAAGTTATGTTTTTTGATGAGCCAACCACTAATGTTGATGTGGAGAATAAAATCGCCATAGAGCGAATATTCAAAGATATCAATGCGCAGAAAACGATCTCTGTCATATTCACCACACACGATCTTTTTCAGGCCTCTAAGCTTTCCCGAAATGTGATCTCACTTTGGGGGGGGAGGATCGCCCCATCTATATCTGAAAACATATTCAACGGAAATATAATGAAGGATAAAGATGGCAGTAAATATTGTCTTGTTCAGGGAAAGATAAGATTTATGATAGAAACAGAAAAGATAGGAAATGTGAGATTATCAATAGATCCCACGAAGGTAAAGATTTCGCCCGACCAGAACATTTGTTCTGAAAAAAACATTAATAAGGGAAGACTGATTCAGTTAACGGCGGAACATGATCAGGTAAGGGCAGTTGCTGATATTGGGATTCCCCTAAATATCCTTTTGCCAAAGAAAGAGTTAAGAAAAAAGCGTCTTTTTGTAGGAGATGAGGTTATAATTTTTTGTCCCGTGGAGGCTATACAGATATTCTAAGGTAAAATCCGAGTTTCTCCAATTTTCATAACCCATATGTTTTCCTGAGAAATACCAACCTTACTTGCATATTCCATAAAGCGTCGCGGTGGCTCCCATTGGGGTTCATCAGACAATTCAATCGTTCCCCAATGTGATCCAACCATAACCTTTGCCTTGACATCTATTCCTACTTTTATTGCCTCTTCTGGCGTAGTGTGATATGCTTTCATAAAATATTGTGGTTCATAGGCCCCAATTGGAACTATTCTAAATCAATTTTTAAGTTTCATTTTACATACCCTTTTCAAATGTAACCCTTGGAGGCCTTTCCCGTCGTTCGATCGGGGGACTACTGCCTGTCAACCTGAGTTACCTGGTCCTTCTTGCCCTGGCGCCGCTCCAGCTTTTCCTTCGCTTTCTTCTTACGCTTAAGCTCTTTCTGAAACTTTTGAAAAGCATGAGTATTGCGCTTCGCCATGTTCCCCCTTTTTCAAATATCTGGGCCTGGTGCCGACTCTCAAGCGGCCCTCATCATGATATTAATGACCTAATTATGAGATGCCAGGCTTCATTTTCGAGTTGGTTTCTTAGAAACGCCTTCCTCCGCCTTGTCTTCCCCCTCTTCTGCCACCACCATATCCTCCTCTATTATCGCGACGTTCAGTGCGAGGGCGAGCCTTATTCACTAGAAGTTTTCGTCCTTTAAGCTCTGTGTCGTTCAGACCGTTGATTGCCGACTGGGCTTCTTCATCATTGGGCATCTCTACGAATCCAAATCCTTTTGATCTGTCAGTGTATTTGTCTTTAATGAGCTTTACGGATTCGACGCCCCCGAAAGCCTCGAAAGCCTGTTTTAAATCCTCTTCGGTTACTTCATACGATAAATTTCCTGCATAGATATTCATTTTGATCTCCTTCTGATGACGGAAAATTTTGTAGGTTAAATTTGTTGATTCGATGTAACCATAATGCCAAGGACACTCTACCCTGAATCGATGGAATGCCCTTTGCCTCAAAACAATGCGCTAAACTACAGTGACATTCACCGCAGCAGGACCTTTTTCCCCTTGCTCTATGTCAAAAGTAACCTCATCGCCTTCATTAAGAGACTTGAAGCCGGTTGCATTAATTCCTGAATGATGAACGAACACATCAGGACCATCTTGTTGTTCAATGAAGCCAAAGCCTTTGTGGTCATTAAACCACTTCACGATTCCATTAGCCATAAGGACACCCTCCTTTCAAATAATTTCTCATGTTTCCAAACTTCAGGATGTCACCTTTGACAAATAGATCTTTCCCTTAGAACGAAAAAGGCCCACCCATAAAGGTGAGCCCTCATGAATTTTTTGAATTTTCACTTTTTTTATATGAAAAAGTCAAGTTTTTTTAATTAAAATCAAAATAAGCTAATTTGTCATTTAAATATAATAAAATTATCTATTTAATTAGTGTTCATGAAAGAGGTATTAGGAGACCTACGCGTTATCTTCTTGGACGCGCAGAGGAAACTGTCGCAAACCACCATAAGGCCCTTAGATCTTTTACAACACGGTGGGACGTCTCATACTCCAGGACAAGCTAAGGGAAGTGTGGGCAAGGACTATGGAAAAAAGAAGTCTTCCTTAACGGAGTATACATAAGACTCGGCGCGTTTTCGTATCATGGGCGCTGGTAGCCCGGTGAAACTCCTGAGTGGATAGGCAGAACATTGGTCATGTGTACACATCCAAGATATACAGGAGCTGGGGTCGGTAGACTCCAGAACTTACCAGGCAGGACGGATCTGGCTTTGAGATGCAGAGTATATGGAGGCCTCCAAATGAAAAAGGCAACCCGAAATAGGCACAATTTTGAGCAAAATCGCCTATTTCTGAGTTACTCCAAAACCACAATTTGGTGCAACCTCTAACGTATAAATAATTTTAATAATTAATATAATCTGGTGGAGGCGGGGGGAGTCGAACCCCCGTCCGAAAATATTCCCCTTAGATCTCTACATACTTAGCCTGATTTTTCATTTTCGCTTCGAGGTTTGCAATCAGGCAAAGTTACCAAGGAGCTAACCTGTATCAGATTTCGCTTCCCCGTTTTACAGGTTAAGCGGATCAGCTAGCCTGCTTGTCGACGCCCAATTTAGTCCCGCAGGCTTAGACTGATTGGACGCTAGCCATTTATGCGGCTAGAGCATACGCATAATCGTCTGCGTTTGTGTTTATCCAATCTGTTTTACGAGCAGAAAGGACCTCGGTATGCAACCTAAGCTTCAATTATCCCCGTCGAAACCAGTTCGCCCCCTTAAAAGAATATGATTAAACGATAAACACTATTTATAAAATTGTCAATATTTATTCCATTTTTTGGCATTCTCAATTTCTTTTCTCAATTCTTTCTCTTTTAAAACATGCCTTTTGTCGTATTTTCGTTTTCCTTTTGCAAGGGCAAGCTCCACCTTGGCTAACCCCTTTGAAAAATAGACTTTTGTAGGGATCAGGGTGTAGCCCTTTTCCTCAGTTTTTCCGATTAAACGCTTTATCTCTCTTTTGTTTAAAAGAATTTTTCTGGGCCTTGTCGGATTTAGCTCCAATTGATTGGCATAGGGATAAGGTGTAATGTGCATATTATATAGAAAAACCTCCCCATTTTTTACCCTGCCATAGCTGTCCGACAGATTTCCCCGTCCTTCTCTAAGGGACTTTACCTCTGGACCTAAGAGCACAATCCCTGCCTCCAATGTCTCATCAATAAAATAATCATGTTTTGCTTTTTTATTTTGGCATACGATTTTGGTATACATATTTATTGGTCGCTTTTGATTTACGAATCCGTAAAAAGTACATTGTGATGTCATTGTGAGCTTAGTGAAATAATCTCATGGAATTTAACTGCTTGAAATATAGAGATTGCTTTATAATCACGCCTCGGTGTGACTCCTCCCAATGACAAATAAGAGGATTTTTTACGAGAATATCTTGATTGGTTTTATAAATTTAATCGGCGGTCATCAATCCATCAGGTCTTTCTAACATATAATGGTTCCATTTATTATCCAACTCAGGAATCCTGCTCTTCATCCGATCGACGATATAATCTCGTACCTCCTCTGGAGTACTCATTTCAATCAGATTTTCAAAATCAGCGCGAACATTTTCTATGGAAACAGAGCGAATGATCTTCTTAATAACAGGAATAGTTCTTGCGTTCATACTGAGCTCATTAATACCAAGGCTCAGCAAAATGGGCACACACAGTGGGTCGCCAGCCATTTCCCCACAAAGTGATACGTTAATCCCAGCATTTCTTGCAGCATTGACTACCTGTTGGATCATTTTGAGAATGGCTGGGTGAAATGGCTGATACATGAAGGCCACATGTTCGTTGATTCTGTCAATAGCAAGAGCATATTGAATAAGATCATTGGTGCCGATACTGAAAAAATCGACATGTTTGGCCAAAACCTCAGCCATAGTGACGGCTGATGGTATCTCAATCATAATGCCCACTTTTATTTCATGATCATATTCTATTTTTTCACGATTCAGATCATCTTTTACCTGACTCAGGATCTCTTTAGCGTCCAAAACCTCCTGCAAACCTGATATCATAGGAAACATGATTTGAACTTCACCGTAGACACTTGCTCTAAAAATTGCGCGAATTTGAGTTTTGAACAGTTCCGGTTCTTTAAGGCAAAGTCGGATGGCCCTTAAACCGAGTGCTGGGTTAGTCTCCTTAGAGATTTCAAACTTTGAATTAATTTTGTCCCCTCCAAGATCGAGGGTCCTTATAGTCACAGGATCCGGGGCAATTGTTTCGACAACTTCGCGGTAATCCTCAAACAGCTCTTCTTCTGTAGGAAATCCTTTACTTTTTAGATATAGCAACTCTGTCCTAAAAAGTCCGACGCCTTCCCCGCCATAATCACTAACAGATATTACTTCTTCAAAAAATTCCACATTGGCCTTGATGCCAATTCTGTGCCCGTCAAGAGTTATCGCCGGGAGGTGGCTTGTCTTGACAATGCTTGATTTATATTCTTCATGCTCAAGCTTTTTTTCCTGGTAACGTATAATCGTACTATTGTCGGGTTTTATAATTACATCTCCGGTATTTCCATTAAGGATTAAAAGATCTCCGTCCTCTACTTGGTCTGTAATAGATTCCAGACCCATAACGGCAGGAAGTTCGAGGGCCTGTGCCATAATGGCCGCATGAGAAGTCTTGCCTCCCACATTTGTTAAAAAGCCCATTACCTTATCGATATTTAACTCGGTAATATCTGTTGGGGACAGATCATGGGCCACGATAATTACACGTTCACTTATTTCAGCTAAATTTTCATGTGTCTCTCCAGAAATATTCCTTAAAATCCTTTCTGAGACATTCTCAACGTCTTTGATTCTGCTTTTGATATAGTCGTCATCAATCTGATTAAAGATCTGTCTTATATCTTCAACTGATTTCTTTAGGGCCCATTCTGCATTGATCTTCTCATTCAAAATCCTTTGAATTGTTGAATCGGTAAGCATACTGTCTTTGAGGATCATTAAACAGCTATCCAGTATAAATGCATGCCCTTTCACCTGATCTGGCATTCTGTTTTTAAGGTTTAATATCTGACTTTCTGTTGTATTAATGGCCTTCTCAAACCTTTCAACTTGTTTATTAAGTTGCTCGTTACGGATAATGTATTGGTACTGGATGTTGACTTTTGACCTGTCGACTAAATGTGCCTTACCAATTATTATTCCCGGTGAGACAGGAATACCTTGTAATCTCTTTTGTTCACCAACATAATTGTCTGTCATCTGTTTTCACCAAATTTTGACTCAAAGAGATCGCTTAATTTTTCCATGAAATACTCTGAGTCCTCTCCCACAATCCGCACCTCTATTTCTGTGCCCTTAGTGCATGATAATGTAAGTATCGACAGGATATTTCTACCATCCACTTCCCGATTATCTTTTTTGAGAAACAGCCTGGATTCATACTGATTGGATATTTTAACTATTTTCGCTGCAGCACGCGCATGTAAACCCAACTTGTTACTGATTATAAATTTTTTAGCCAACTCCATCCGCCTTATTCCTTTCAAGCTTCTTTTTTCTAACAAGGCATTCTTTATAGATTTGCCTGTAGGTTGGCCCTTCTCCACCGGAAAGAAGATAGGCAATATCCCTTATGCTCATATTTTTCTCGGCCAAGAGTTCCTTAATCCTATCTATTATTTCTTCACTTAAGGCGTGGGTCTCTTCTGTCTCACTACCCGAAACCACGAGTGTAAATTCTCCTTTTAACTTTTCGGGTGTCAAATACTTCAAAATAGTGTTGACTGATCCTCTCTTCACTTCCTCAAAAATTTTTGTCATCTCTCGGAGTATCACCATATGCCGATTTCCCAGTATCACCTTTAAATCTGTGAGCATGGCCTTGATACGGTGTGGGGCCTCAAAAAAAACCATAGTTCGAGACTCAGAAACCAATCTTAATAGTTCTTTCTTTCTTTTCCCAGGTTTGTTGGACAAAAATCCAAAAAAGACAAACTTTTCAGTTGGCAGACCCGAGACTGAAAGGGCCGAAATCACTGCGGAAGGCCCAGGAATTGGCCTTATTTTTATGTCTTCTTTCGCTGCCATGTTGATTAAATAGCTGCCAGGGTCGGAAATGCCTGGTGTCCCGGCATCGGTTACAATGGCTATATTGTCCCCGGCTTGCAGTCGCTTGATTAGCTCAGGGACCTTAACTTTCTGGTTATGCTGCTGACAGCTAATCAACTTTGTTTTTATGTCGTAATGTTTACATAATCCTCTCGTATGGGTCACGTTCTCAGCAGCAATTATATCCACAAATTTTAAGACCCTTAAGGCACGCAATGTGACATCTTCAAGGTTTCCAATTGGAGTAGAGACTGCATACAGGGTCCCGTAAACTCCGCCATTATGGTCTGTTTGATCCCTCATGTTTTATCCATTTACCCTGTTAGAATGCCCCGTAAATAAGCACGGTGATGCTATAAAATTGAACCCGCTTTTTTCCCACGTTAAATTTCGCGGTTGGAACCTATTTAGCATTTTGAGCACAGGGTATAGTGACACGTATGAAATCTAACAGTGTTTATATTAATGGGATATTATATACTACTTTACTATTAATAGGCCAGTTCAAAGGCGTTTTTTATGACCTCAATTTGTGGCTTTTCCCCTACCATACTAATGGCTATTACGTCAAATCTTGCCTTGGCTTCCCAACAGTCATTGGATTTCATATATGCTAATGCAACTTTAGAAAGTTGGCGCCTTTTTTTGGCATTTACGGCCTCTTTAGCATAACCTATAGACTTACCCTTTCGTGTCTTTATTTCTATGAAGGCCAGTGTATCCCCATCCTTTGCTATCAGATCTACCTCTCCCAAAGGGCAGCGATAGTTGCGAACAATATTTTTATAGCCAAGGTGTTTAATTTTTTTAAACGCCAACAGTTCACCGACTTGTCCCAATTCAAGTCTTTTCTTTGTCAAATTAGCATACTCCTTTAAAGGTTAAACGATGAAATGGTGATGGGCCATATTTCTTTAAGGCTGAGAAATGCCCGCGAGTTCCGTACCCTTTATTTCTGTTGAAATCATAGAAAGGATACGTCTTGTGATATGAATGCATAATTCTGTCTCGATAGACCTTGGCTATCACAGATGCTGCTGAGATGCTAAGACTTATTTGATCGCCCTTTTTCAGACACCTCTGGGGAATGGGTAAAGGAATCGTGTTTATGCCATCAACGAGAAGGAATTCCGGTTGGGGATCCAGGGCCAAAACCGCCTGTTTCATCGCCTCAAGAGTAGCCTTCAAGATATTGAACTTATCAATATATCTGTGGGAAACAACCCCTATACCAGTAGTTATAGCCTGGCGATGAATAACAGGAAAGGCTTTATCTCTGGCCATTTCGGTCATTTTTTTTGAATCCCGGACTTCGGCTAATTCAGCGTCCCGGGGGATAATCACTGCTGCAGCCACTACCGGGCCTGCAAGTGGGCCTCGACCAGCCTCATCAATCCCTGCAATAAAACCATACCCGGCCTTATTGGCCAGGCGTTCATAAAAGAATGTATCGCGTGTTGATAAGCTAGTACTCTCGGAAAAAAAGGGTAGCTTTTTGGGTGGAATGGACAATAACCGTGACACAAAAAAAATTATTGAGACCTTTTTTCTTTTATTCGAGCGGCCTTTCCCCTCAGTTTCCGAAGGTAATAGAGCCGCGCTCTCCTCACCTTACCTCTAGTAACAATTTCGATTTTATCAATAAGCGGGGAGTGAAGGGGAAAGATTCTTTCTACACCAACGCCATAAGAAACCTTTCTAACTGTAAATGAGGCACCCGTATTTCCTTTCCTCTTTCGGATCACAATCCCCTGAAAAATCTGAATTCGTTCCTTCTCACCCTCTTTGATCCTGGCATGGACTTTCACCATGTCACCAGGTTTAAAATGGGGGATATCCGTACGCATATGTTCCTTTTCAATTGTTTCTATTACATTCATGTCTTCCTCCTGAATAGCTCATACCCAAGGCTTATAGCACTTTTAGATATCAATATCTTCCGGCCAATCGGTCCAAAATGATTGCCGCCGCCGCCCGCACAGAGAGATGATTATAATCTGTTCTGCCCAATATAGGTTCTAAAATATAGTCTGCACGTTCCAAGACCGTTTTTTCAAGGCCCCATGCTGTTCCAAATATCAAAAGAACATTTTCCTTCTCAATGATTTTTTTTAGTCTTTCGTACGATATAGATCGATATTTTTGATTAGAAACATCCGTCGCAATTACTAAAGGGGCTTCTCCCTCCACGTTTTTTATTCCATTGATGGTTTGCTCCAAGGATGGAATAACTTCAACAAGCTCAATAGCTTCTTTTCTGTGCCGATTATATTTTGCTCCGTATCCATTAATCCAGTGCCTTCTAACCCTCTCAGCCAGTGCCTGTTGATCATCAAGGGGAGTGATTACGAAAAATTTTTTGGCATCGTAGGTCCTGGCCAGTCTGGCAATATCATGAAGATCAAAAGTGGTTATAGCCGAGGCAATTATTTTATAATTCTTATTATAAACAGGGTAATGAACTAGCCCTATGTAAAAATTCATTAGATTCTATTAAGCTTATTTAATCAGCTATGTCGAGTGAGTTTACAGCTTTTTACACAACATTTTTAAAGTGCTAAAGTGCTAATTATTTTTTCGCAATTCTGCCAGAATAATCTCATCCTCATTGGTCAATCTTGCTTTTTTGAGCAAATCTGGCCTCCTTTCAAGTGTTTTTTTCAAGGACTTGGTCCGCCGCCACAAACGAATCTTTTCATGGTCTCCTGATAATAGAACTGAGGGTATCTCCCTCCCTTGAAAAATCCTCGGCCGGGTATACTGGGAATATTCCAAAAGTCCATCTTCAAATGAATCTTCGATGTTAGATTTCTTGCCACCCAGGACACCCGGTACTAAACGTGCTACTGCATCAATAATTACCATTGCGCATAGTTCCCCACCACTTAATATATAGTCTCCAATGGATAATTCCCTGTCAATACACGTTGATCTGATTCTCTCATCCACACCTTCATAACGGCCACATACCAAAATGAGTTGATCCCAATCAGACAATTCCCATGCAGTAGCCTGATTAAATGTTTTGCCCTGCGGGCTAAGAAGAATTACAAGATACCGGTTGCTCACTCTATCAATGGATTCCACGGCTCGATAGATAGGCTCAGGCTTCATAACCATCCCATTTCCACCACCATAGGGTCGGCCATCAGTAGTTTTATGGGCCCCTCTTGCAAAATCGCGGATATTAGTAATTCTTACATCTATTATTCCACTCTTCACTGATCGTCCCAGCACACCTTCTTGCAGATAGGCGGAAAATATTTCAGGGAATATTGTTAGGATATCAAACCTCATTTAAATCCAGTAATCTCCTCAATGGCTGAAATAATCATTTTCCCATTCTCAATATCAATCTGTTTGACAACCTCGTATGTGGCAGGGACTAAAATCTCCCTTTTCCTTTCTTTAACTACGTAAATATCATTGCCCCCCGATGAGATAATTTGAAAAATATTACCTATATATTCCCCGGTATCAAGGTAGACTTTAAGGCCCAAAAGCTCATACCAGAAATATTCCCCTTCTTCACGGGAGAGGGCCTCTTTCCTTACAAAGATCTTAGCACCTCTTAGTTTTTCTGCCTCATCTCCGGAATTTAATCCTTCCAACTCCATCAAAAACACATTCTTGTGAGATCTTATAGAAGATGCTGAATATTTACGGATTTCGCCAGAAGATAATTTGAAAAAAAAGGTCCCTGCATCCAGAAAAGATGAGTTATTTCCGGCATATGGCCAGATTCGGAGAAGACCTCCCAACCCATGAGGCCGAATTACTTTTCCCACAAGAAGCAAACTGTCTGGAGGTGTCTGAAACAAGTCTACTCAAGTATCTCCAAAACAGATCTTTTGCCTATCTTGGTGGAAGCTGCACTAAGTATAGTTCTTATAGCCCGTGCCGTTCGTCCTTGCTTTCCTATTACTTTTCCCAGATCTTCCTTTGCTACCTTCAACTCAATAACAGAGGTCTGTTCTCCCTCTACTTCTGTGACTAGTACTTCTTCTGGCTTATCTACTAGTGCTTTAGCGATGTATGTAACCAAATTCTTCATCTTGAATAACCTCCGTACGTAATTTCACAACTTCGCCACGTTAATTTATTGATGCTTGTAACTTCCGTTCTTTTTGTTTTTTTAAGAGAGACCTCGCAGACTCTGAAAGGAGGGCCCCATTGCCCAGCCAATAATTAACCTTGCTCTCATGCACTTTTATCACAGCAGGATCTTTCATTGGGTCATAATAACCTAATATTTCTATAAATTTCCCGCCGCGCGGTGCCTCAGAATCGGCTGCGACCAAGCGATAAAACGGCTTCTTTTTGGATCCCATCCTCGCCAATCTAATTCTAACTGCCATTTACTTTTATCACCCCCTATTGGATAAGTAGTTGATTGAATTTAAAGGTCCTTTTTTGGTAAAACGTTCCATCATCTTTTTTGTTTGAGCGAAATTTTTTATAAGACGATTTACATCCTGGATAGTAGTACCGCTACCTCGTGCGATTCTTCGTTTTCTGCTTCCATTTATGATCTTGTAACTCCGTTTTTCCCCTTTGGTCATGGAGTTTATGATAGCATCGATCCTGACGAGTTCATTTTCGTCTGGTTTCATATTATTCAATTTCTTGAGCGGCCCCATTCCAGGAAGCATATTTAACAACTGGTCGAGGGAACCGAGCTTTTTCATCTGATTCAACTGGGCCTGGAAATCTTCCAGATCAAATTCCCTTTGCCTGAGTTTTTTTTCAAGTTTCAAGGCCTCTTTTTCATCGAATTTATCTTGTGCCTTTTCAATGAGAGAGAGTACGTCTCCCATACCAAGAATTTTAGAGGCCATTCTGTCCGGGTAGAAAGGCTCAAGGGCGTCAATTTTCTCTCCCACACCGATAAACTTGATTGGTTTATCAATTACAGCCTTGATGGATAAGGCTGCTCCACCCCTGGCGTCACCTTCCATCTTGGAAAGAATAACGCCAGTAATATCAAGTGCCGCATTAAAGTGTTTTGCAACATTTACCGCTTCCTGCCCGGTCATTGCATCGGCCACCAAGAGGATTTCATTAGGATTGATTTCTTCTTTGATACGTACCAGTTCTGTCATCAGCGCCTTATCTATTTGAAGACGGCCAGCTGTATCGATAATCAATACATCTGAGCCATCTATTTTAGCCTTTGACAGTGCCTCCAGGCATATATCCACTGGGTTTTGTGCAAGATCGGTTGGGAAAACAGGCAAATCTATTTGTGTTCCCAATTTTTTTAATTGATCAACGGCGGCTGGTCGATAAATATCAGCCGGGATAAGATAAGGGTGCCTTCCCTGCTTACGCAAGAAAATTGCCAGCTTGGCGGCTGTTGTGGTCTTGCCTGAACCCTGAAGACCAACAAGCATCAATGAATGCGGCATCTTTCCCGATAGTTGAAGCGCCTGGTTATCATTACCCATTAATCGGGTTAACTCTTCATTGACGATCTTAATAACCTGTTGGCCTGGGGTCAGACTCTTGAGGACTTCCTGACCCATACTACGTTTCTGAATGCCTTCCACTAGGTTCTTTACGACTTTGTAGTTGACATCCGCCTCCAGGAGGGCCAGGCGTATTTCTTTTAAGGAGTCCTGGATATTTGCTTCACTTAACCTGCCTCGCCCAGTCAGTTTTCTAAATGCACCGTTTAATTTTTCGCTTAAATTTTCGAACATAGAAACATAACCATTTATATGGAAACTTATTATTCTAATTTATATGATTAGATATTGTCAATTGAAATTAATAGTGGAATTTAAAAACTCACTTATATTAAATTTTATCATATCTAAACCTTTTTTACATTAAAATATTTTAATATCGACCGTATAATTGTAAGTATTTAAAATTATTCACTCATGACCTTCTTATCAGATACAGTTTTAAAATCTTTAAGGATGGACTTCTTTTTTAATGAATAGAGATACATCTACTGGGCGGGTACAAACTGGATATGAATCCTTGTTGACGTTAATAAATAATTTCACCGGGATTTATCCTGTATTTTGAGGTTGCCAAGGAAGACTACAAATTTTAATATCTTCAAAGTTATTATATTGGATACATAGCTTAAGAGTTTCTGGGGAATATATAAGAGGCTTATATTGAAAAGAAAAACCTCCGAGGACAAAGGGATAATTTACCCACTCAAGGGCAAAGGGGAGCCCTATTTAGGGCCTGATGCCATCATGGTAATAATCCCTTCTGAACTAAAGTATCTGGTTCGAGTGTCTAAAGCGGAAAAAGTCAGTTTTAATGATATGAGTTTATACAACCTATACCAAACAAGGAGAGGGACCAAGGCACTGCTTAGCCTTTCTGGCCCCTTCCTTGGGGCACCGCATGCTGCCATTGCAATGGAGAAGCTGATAGTTTTGGGGGCAAGAAGAATCTGGGTATTAGGGTGGTGTGGGTCTTTACAGCCTGCTTTAAGGATAGGAGATCTCGTAATTCCCACAAGTGCTGTATCAGAGGAAGGCACTTCTGATCATTATCCTATAGGCGAAAAGGCTATTGAATCAGACACAAAACTAAACCGGATGCTGGAAGAGATACTCAAACGAAAGGACTTATCGTTTTCCAAAGGATCGGTATGGACAACAGACGCCCTTTATCGAGAAACCCCAAATAAGGTCAAAACATTTCAGGGTCGAGGAGTCTTGGCTGTTGAAATGGAGATTTCGGCCCTTATGACTATTGCCCTTTATCGATCAATTGCGATGGCAGGATTGCTTGTCGTTTCAGATGAGATCTTCGATTTTAAGTGGCGGCCAGGCTTTTCGAATCCCTTAGTGAAAAAAAAATCGCGTGCAGCTGGGAAAGTTCTGTTTAGCCTTGCAAATTCCTTATGTCAAAATGAAAAAAATCATTAAAGAAATTAGTGAACTGAGACAAAAAATAAATTATCACAACCGTCGGTATTATGTTCTGGATGATCCGGAAATAGCCGATGCCGAATATGACAGGCTTTTTAAACGGTTGCTGGATCTGGAACACCGATATCCTGACCTGGTGAGAAGTGACTCCCCGACACAGCGGGTTGGTGCAGAGCCTCTGGAAGCTTTTTCAGAAGTACGGCACAGGTTGCCCATGCTCAGTTTAGAGAATGGTTCTAATGATAAAGACGTACGTGATTTTGATGAAAGGATAAAAAAGTTTATTAAATATAATTCTCCTTTTAACTATATTGTCGAGCCTAAGATTGATGGGTTGGCCGTTGAGTTGGTTTATGAAAATAGCGCTCTTTTGGTGGCTTCAACAAGGGGAGACGGGTATGTGGGTGAAGATGTCACCCATAATATAAAGACTATTTTATCGATTCCATTGACTTTGACGCAGGCTAAGGCCCAGTGGCCAATACCTGAACTCCTGGAGGTAAGGGGGGAAGTGTATATGGAGACAGAGGCCTTTGAATCATTGAATAGTAAAAGGGTGGAAATGGGTCTTCCTGTCTTTGCAAACCCAAGAAATGCCGCAGCAGGCTCATTACGGCAACTCGATTCAAGAGTCACTGCAAAGAGGCCGCTCAATATGTTCTGCTATGGCATCGGGGAGATCAGAGGCCTTGAATTTGAAGAACATCACGAACTGATGATTTCCCTTCAACAATGGGGTCTTCGGGTTAACAGGCCTTATATTCAAGTATGTGACACAATTGATGAAGTCATTGACTACTGTCATCATATTGAAGAGATAAGATTTCATTTCCCCTATGCGATCGATGGGGCCGTGATTAAGATCAACCAGTTAAGTTTGCAGTCCCAGCTTGGCCAAAAATCCAGGAGTCCAAGATGGGCCCTTGCATACAAATTTAGGGCCGCCCAGGAGACTACAAAGTTGATCAAGATAGATGTCCAGGTGGGACGTACTGGGGCCTTGACCCCCGTTGCTCACCTTGAACCGGTTGAGATAGGCGGTGTCTTAGTAAAAAAGGCAACTTTACATAATCAGGAAGAAATCCATAAAAAGGACATCCGCGAGCTTGATACCGTCATTGTCCAACGAGCCGGGGATGTCATACCTGAGGTTATTAAAGCTATTAAATCGAAAAGGTCGGGCCAGGAAAAAATATTTTTCATGCCATCTCATTGCCCAGTGTGTGGCACAGAGGTAACGAAAAAGAACGGTGAGGTTGTACAAAGATGCCCCAATCCCGACTGTCCTGCACAAACAAAGGAATCATTGAAGCATTTCGTTTCAAAAGGGGCCATGAATATTGATGGGCTTGGAGATAAGATCATTTCCCAAATGATTGGCAAGGGTCTCATCAGAGAGGAAGCTGATCTATATAGGCTGACCTATGAGGATCTCATCACACTCGACAAAATAGAGGAGAAGTCGGCAAATAACCTCTTGCGTGCCATCGAGAATAGCAAGAAGACCACCTTGGCCAAATTCATCTTTGCCCTTGGAATCCGGCACGTTGGAGAGCACGTGGCAGAACTCCTTTCAAGGTATTTTGTAAGACTGGATCGGATTCAAAAAGCCACCATAGAGGAACTTGAGCATCAAAAAGGAAAAGACGGTGCTGAAGAAAGGGGTATTAAAGGTATCGGAAAGGAAATCGCAAGGAGTATTGTCTCCTATTTTGAAGATGAATCCAATATACAAAACATTGAGCGTTTGATTGATGCCGGTATCAAGTTTGAACAGCTAATGCCTCCCTCCGTATCCCCAGTTTTAGAAAAAACATTTGTGATTTCTGGAACTCTAAGCAGCAAGAAACGTTTGGAGGCCAAAGAACTGATACTTAGAAACGGAGGAAGGCTTGCCTCGTCTGTAAGCAGCAAAACGGATTACCTCGTTGTGGGTGAATCCCCTGGTTCCAAACTCCGGAAAGCCGAGAACTTGGGCGTTACCATCCTTTATGAAGATGACTTTTTAAAATTATTAGGAGAAGGGTAGTCTCTGTTGACCATTGACATCATACTATTGTTATCGTTAAAGAGAGAGGTTATGAGAAACATAAGAATGCATCTCGTTATTGAAGGTAGAGTTCAAGGGGTATGGTTTAGAGATTCTACCCTTAGGGAGGCTGTAAGCTTAGGTGTTTTCGGTTGGGTCAGAAATCGTCAAGATGGCACAGTGGAGGTCCTGGCAGAAGGGCCTGAAAATAAGGTGAACGAGTTGGTTTCCTGGTGTCATCATGGACCGTCAATGGCAAAGGTACAGCGGGTTCATGAGACTATTGAGGCATGGAGAGACGAATATAAATCATTTGACATTATTTATTAATGATAATTTTTGTAGATACAATGCTTATGGCCTTAAACTCTTGCTATCCTGAAAGGAATACATATGAGTAAAAGATATTTGGTTGGGTTTTTATATTTGGTTTTACTGATTCTTTTAATAGGAAACTTTGGCTGTAGCACCATGAAGTCCTTAGTTAATAAAACAGGGTGGGATGGATTCGGTCTAAAAAAGCGGGTCATGTTCCTGCCTATTATTGATCTAGCGGATGTCGGGGAGGGATTGACCTCATATATGACTACCGATTTAGCTGAACATCTTAAGAAATCGCCCCAACTATTGCTTTATGAACACTCTAAAGTGAATTGGCCTTTAAGGAAAAAACCATCTGGATTCGGGATGGTGAGTCAACCCGGACTTCTGAAAAAGGCCGAGGATTTGGATATTAATGCCATCATTAGCGGGATTCTGAACCCAATCGAGTTTACTAAAAAGAAGACTGGTATCTGGCCATTCCGTAAATCTCGTTGGATTATTGAGGTATCCGTTGTTGTGAATGCAGTGGACGTTGTCAGCAAGACCATTTTGTTATCCCACCTTGAATCCCGTGAGGTATCTCTATCTTTAGATGAAGTGCAGAGTCAAAATGAGAAAGAGCTTGTTAACCAGGCATTAAGAAAATTATTGCCCAGTATTTTAAAACGCCAGGCTTCAAGACTTATTGAGAGCCTGGCGGAAAAGCCATGGACCGGGAAGATTTTAAGTATAGATAACGGTATAATAAAGATCAATGCTGGAAAAGACATAGGACTTGAACCAGGTGACCGCTTTGAGGTTTTTGCCCGCGGGGAATCAATTTCATCTATAGGAGAAAGCGTTTTTTATATTTTGGGAAAGAGAATAGGAGAAATAAAAACAAGCAAAATCATGGAGAAACATTCCTTGGCTGTGCCTGTAAAAGAAGGACAATTTTTAGAAGGCCAGCTTATCAGTTTCAAACCTTAACCAAGCATCTCCCGGGCATGAGCAATAGCACGAGGTGTGATTTCTCGTCCACCCAACAGACGTGCGATTTCCTGGACTCTCCCTTCATAGTTCAACTCCGAAATGAATGTTTGAGTTCTGCCATCAACAACTCCCTTTCTGACCATGAAGTGAGTTTGCCCTTGGCTTGCTATCTGGGGTAGGTGAGTGATGCAAAGCATTTGATGATATTCTGCCAAGGCTCGAAGCTTTTTTCCAACAACCTCGGCAGTGGCACCGCTGATCCCTGAATCAACTTCGTCAAATATAATTGTCTCTACAGAGGCAACTCTTGCTAAAATTGTTTTTATTGCAAGCATAATCCTGGAAAGTTCACCGCCCGAAGCTATTTTTGAAAGCGGCCTCATCTCTTCACCTATATTAGGAGAAATCATGAATTCTACCCGGTCAAAGCCGTCGGCCCATATCTTCTCAATTATGTCTTCTCTCAGTTTACCTCCCTCGTATGGCTCTTCGTAAAACCCTACCCGAAATTTTGTATGCCTCATATGAAGATAACGAAGTTCCTTCTCCACTGCCTTTTCCAATATTTTTGCCGCCTTTTTCCTCTTTTCGGATAGTGATCTTGCCCTATCTATTATATCCAATTCTATCTTTTGTCGTTCCTTTATTGATTTGCTCAATTCCTCTTTTTTTTCGTCCAAGTTGTACATCAGAGAGGTCAGCTTATCCTTATACTGCAAGACATCTTCAATTGTGGGGCCATACTTTCGCTTGAGCCTATTGACAAGTTCAAGTCTTTCAAGCACATTTTCAAGCTTAACTGGGTCCATTTCAACGGTCTTTTGAAAATCCCTTAATGAAATGGACACATCTTCCAGCTTTATTTCTATTTCAGCAAGGATATCCCTGATAGGGCCGAGATTAATGTCTATCTCTACACCTTTTTCTATTCTTTTTGTATATTGGGAAACTAATGAGAGCACAGAATCGTTACTTTCATATAAGCTTTGGTACCCTTGTGAGACTATCTCTAATAATTCCTCTGCATGCTGAAGGCGCTTTTTCTCTTCAGTTAACACCTCGTCTTCACAAGAACTTAATCCTGCTTCTTCGATCTCCTGTATCTGGAACCTATTAAGCTCTTGCTTATCTTCCATCTCTTTAATCTCATGTTCTAAATGATTGATTTCCTTCTTCAATGTCTGGAACCTCGTGAATACTTCTCCAAACTCAAGCCTCTCATTTGAAAGCTCCCCAAAATCATCCAATAAATAAAGATGATTATCGGGCTTTAGGAGAAGTTGATGTTCACGCTGCCCTGATATACTTATCAATATAGCGCTTAACCGGGATAGCATTTGTAAGGTGGCCATGGACCCATTAATTAGGATTTTGTTTCGGCCTTCACGAAAGATGGTTCTTTTGATCAACAACTCCCCATCAAAAGGTAAGTCAAACTCAGATAACATTTCGGTCAACAGCTGGTTCTGTGGAAAGGAAAAAAGGGACTCTACACTGGCTTCTTTACATCCACTACGGATCAGGTCTGCAGATGCCCTCCCGCCAAGGATTAAATTCATCGCATTTATAATGATTGATTTGCCTGCACCGGTCTCTCCTGAGAGTATGTTAAGACCAGACATAAAGGTTATCTCAAGATGTTTGATAATTGCAAAATTAGAGATATTAAGTTGAATGAGCATAGGGAGATGTTACATTTTGCATAAAGTATAAAATATTATAATGCCTTAACCCCTCTCATTTATTAGGACATAATCTCTCTTTTTTGGCCCTATATAGATCTGACGGGGCCGGTGGAGCCTCCAATCAGGATCCTCATGACTTTCCTTCCATTGGCTGATCCACCCGGGAAGACGTCCAATTGCAAACATGACAGTAAACATATTAAGCGGGATACCTATGGCCCTTAGAAGGATGCCGCTATAGAAGTCCACATTGGGATAAAGATTGCGGTCTATGAAGTAAGGATCTTTTAAAGCTACCTCTTCTAAATTTCTGGCAATATTTAGTAAGGGATCGTTTCGCTTAATTTTTTTTAAAATCTTGTCGCACGTTTTTTTTAAAATACGGGCCCTCGGGTCATAAGTTTTATAAACACTGTGCCCAAATCCCATCAAACGGAAAGGATCGTTTTTGTCCTTTGCTTTGAGTATGAATGGTTTGTGATCCCCACCGTTGTCATAAATCTGCTGGAACATTTCAACCACAGCCTGGTTGGCTCCTCCATGCAATGGACCCCAAAGGGCACAAATGCCTGCAGAAATGGCTGCATAAAGATTAACCCGAGCGCTACCTACTAATCGAACCGCCGCCGTTGAGCAATTCTGTTCATGATCAGCATGTAGTATCCAAAATATATTTAGTGCCTTTACCAGGTCATCGTCGATTACGTAAGGCCGGACAGGAGAATCAAACATCATATTTAAAAAATTGGCACAATAGGGCAAGTCAGGACGAGGATATATCATACAATGTCCCATAGACATTTTGTAGGACATGGCAGCCATTGTTCTTACTTTGGAAAGGAGCCTGGCGAAAGTTATGGTTATTTCCTCTTCTTCAGTCCTCTCGGGGATCTCAGGGTAAAATGCCCGTAAGGCATTTACCATGGATGAGAGAATACCCATTGGATGGGCCCTTCTTGGAAACTTTTCAAAAAAGGCGCGCATATCCTCGTGAACCAAGGAATGGTTATTCAACATTTCGGAGTAACGATTCAGTTCTTTTCTCGTTGGCAGATTGCCGTTTATTAAAAGGTATGCAGTCTCAACAAATCTTGAATGTTCTGCAAGTTGTTCTATTGGAATACCACGATACCTCAAAATCCCTTTTTCTCCATCCATATAGCTGATACTGCTCTGGCAGCTACCCGTATTTGCAAATCCCGGATCATAGGTGATGAGCCCGGTCTTTTTAATAAGTTTAGAAGCATCAATAGCCTCTTCCCCCTCGGAGCCTGTCACGATGGGTAATTCATATGTCTTTCCCTCGATGATCAATTTGGCAGTTTTTCCCATGTAATTTCACCTCTTCATTGTGATATTAATTTGGAAAAATATAATTTCTTCATTTTAATGTCCATCTAATTTTTCAAAACAAATTATGAATAAGTTGGTAATGTCCAAAAGGTTTAGTACCTGCAAGGACATGAGGCTCTTTTTTAAGAACCGAAAAATTGATTGCTGGATAGTTGAGGTCCCTGCCGCCCGCCTTAGTTTGTAGGATCGCTCAGGTTCGGAGTTCCTGCCTAGTCGGTTTCTTATAAGAGAGCCCCATGTCCTTCCTATCAGACATAGGTCTTAGACCCAACATCATGGGACTTATATTTAAGGAATCGAGATAATAAACCGGTCAGGTACAAACTGGATGTAAACACTTTTGAATGTTATTAAATAGTTATATGAAAAATGTGCCCAATACCGTCATTGCGAGGGAAAGCAAAGTAATCTTAATGAGAACATTAATAGAAAATAGTTAATGTCCTATGATAAGGCTTTAGCTTAAATTCAGCACCCTGGCCCATATTCCATAGGATCCAGTCAATCTCGAAAGGCCTTGCCCTTTTTCCTAACTGATTCAACTCCTGGCGAATCAATTCAACCGCCCAGATAGAATTGGCTCTGATCTCTATCTCTTCAGGACTGCCCGCCTCAAGCAAGATTTCTCTATCCACCTTCTGCGCCAACGGAGCAGAATAGAGGAGAATTCCCAACTGGCGAAGCACCTGGGGCAGTTTGTAGTCTGCAAATGCCGTAAGGTTGTCTATGTCCGTAAAGTACCCCAAACTCTTGCCGTTAAATGCGCCGTGAAGATCGGCTGCAAAAATTTGTGCACGCTTATAAAAAAAGACCATTTGACCCTGATATTCGGCGATATCATTGAAAGAAGACAATTTGTCGGCAAGCAAACGGACGAGCTTTAAAGCTGAATGTCCAGCGCTCTCAACCAGTTTATAGGCATGCCCCTTATACTCCTTGAGAAGGATATTTCCTAGTTCATTGAGGGCAAGCAGCCGGTCTTTAATGAGCTGTAATTCTCCCCGGCCGTTCAGGATCTTCTTCAATTCAACCAAGGAAAGATCGGCAAGATAACTGGCATTGGTAAATGGAACCCCTGATTTGACCAACCGTTTGAGAGAGGCTGCTAAAGCATAATAGCCGGAAAGCTTTTTTGATTCGTATTTGATCTCCCATCTTTCTTTTCTTGGCGGCGGCCAGAAGCAAAAGTTGATGGTGTCTAAGACAAGATGATAGATGACTGTGTTCTTACCGCCGTCATAGAAGTGGTAGTGAGAGTTCCAGGAAGGAACTTTGACTTCATGATTAACTAAATTCTGCGAGAAATAGGTAATGGCTTGTTTATCAATCCGTACATGAAGGGATTTATCAACAACGCTTCTTGCTGTTTCAAGGACTTCCGACATTGTTACTAGATCCTTGTTTCCTCCTCACCATCCCTACCCACATTAGTTACAGCAGCTAATATCCTGTACCATAAAAATGTTGATTTAATAAAAAAGACATGGCTCTATCAGAGTGAAAGAAAAAGTTCCCCTAAGGAGAGGGAAAAAGCTGCTCGATAAGTTGGGCAAGCATCATATCGCCACTTACATTGAGCTGACCGCTCATGAAGGCCTGTATGTTGTCCACTTCCTTGTTCAACAAGCCGATAAACGTTTCATCGGACATTTTTAATGTGACGGTTGGCGACTCATGGGTACCTTCCTTGACTTCACAGGTGCCATCTTTGATTGCCACCTGCCACCTCCCCCCATTGTCGCCAGTAATTTCATACTGGATTACAGCGTCCAATCCCTCGGCCGCATCGGGATTAAAAGCCTCTGCCATCCTTCCAAAAATCTCTTTGACATCTGTTACCGTAAAAGCCATTTTCTTACGCTCCTTTTTCTAATGTATTCTAACGGTCGTTGTTTATTATAACTATAATTGCTTTTTCCACACAAAAAGTGCCTTTTTCTGAAATATTCAACTTCTCTGACTCCCAATCTAATTAATATACCATTTTACCTTCTTTATTTGCATTACATAAAATTCATTAAACTTTATCACGCAAGCAAGCAATGTCCCCCAAAATCACTAAATCATGAATGTTCGGATTTTCCCTGCCTGTATTTAAACATGTCATTTTGCCAGCAATACCTTTACGTTATCTTACCCAAAATCTTGCTAATCCATCCTTTTCCTAAATCTTTTTACTGCACTTGTAAAGACGATCGAGCCAAGAATCATCAAAGCGAGAAATTGGGGCCATAATACCTCAAGGCCAACCCCCTTTAAGAATATTCCTCTTATAATGACCAGGAAATACCTCAAAGGATTCAAGTAGGTGAACCACTGAATGACTGTTGGCATGTTGGCGATAGGGAAGACGAAACCGCTGAACATAAAAAAGGGAAGTATGAAAAAAAAGGTGGTCATCATGGCCTGTTGCTGTGTGGCAGAGATAGTCGAAATAAACAGTCCTATTCCCAAGGTGCTTAGAAGGAATAGACAGGCGGCAGCAAACAGGAGAAAAAAGTTCCCCTTCAAGGGAATGGAGAACCAGAAAATGGCAAATGCAATCACTATTACCATGAGGGCTTGTGTTATTATTATATAGGGGATGGTCTTACCAAGAATTAGTTCAATGGGTTTTAAAGGCGTAACAATTAATTGCTCAATAGTGCCTGCCTCCTTCTCACGAATAATCGCCATAGAAGTTAAGAGAAGAGAGAGAATCATGATCAAAACCGCTACAATACCAGGAACAAAAAAGTTCCGGCTATCAAGATTTGGATTATACCATGTCCGTATTCGAGCATCTATTTTTCCATAATTGATCTTTTTGGGGTAAAGCTCCCTGATTAATTTCTGGTTGAATATGTCCAGAACTAATGAGGTATAAGCTATCCTAACAGAGGCCATATTACTCATGCTTCCATCAGCCAGAATCTGAATAGATGACGAATCCCCTCTCCTTATATGCTTACTAAAATCTGGCCCAATCCTGACAGTCAGATCAACCTTTCTCTTTAACAATATTCTCTCTAAATCTCTAATGTTGTCAATATAATGTGTTATACGAAATGTCCTGTTTGCATCAAGGGCTTCTATTAACATACGGCTTTCTCGGGAATGGGACTGGTCAAGCAGAGCGACCCTTATGTCTCGGACGTCTGTGCTGACCACGTATCCGAAAACGAGTAATTGAATCAATGGAGCAATAATTAACAGCGGCCTGTTTTTTTTGTCCCTAAAAAGCTGGATAAATTCTTTTCGAACCAATTCCCTAACCCTGGCCCAATTCATCTCACATTCCCTCCCTTTTTATCATAACTAAAGCCATGCTTGATATAGCTATAAACATGCCAACAAGAACTAAAAAGCTCGGCCATAGAGAAGTTAGCCCCAGGTTTCGAAGATATAGTCCATTTAATATATCTATGAAGTAAGTTGCCGGGACAATATAAGTCACCAACTGAAGGACCTTGGGCATGTTTACCAAAGGAAAGACAAAATTCGAAAGCAGCATGGAAGGCAAAAAAGTCATTAGTATAGCCATTTGATTAGCTACCAGCTGGGATTTTGTTACTATGGAGATAAAAAGACCTAAGCTCAGTGCTACGGATATATAGATGGTAGAGGCCAGGATCATCAACCAGAAACTGGACTTCATTACGATACTAAACAATATCTGCCCCATAAACACGGCCACAAGCACATCAGTCAGTGCGATGAGGAAGTATGGAATAGCCTTGCCTATTAAGAATTCTCCCCCATGGATGGGAAGGGATCGTATGGTTTCTATGGTCCCATTCTCATATTCCCGGGCAATCACCAGAGAGGTCAACATAGCTCCAACAATCATAATAATGATGGCTATGATGCCTGGTATGATGAAATTCCGGCTCTCCAGACCTTCATTGAACCAGACACGTATATGTCCTTCCACAGGTGGCTTTATCTCATTCATTCCCCTACGGTTAAGAAAATTTAGCAGAAGATTATGATTGTAGCCCTCTATAAACGCAGTGATATAACCTCTTGTAAGTCCAGCAAAATTTGGGTCGCTCCCGTCTATCAGAACCTGTATTGAAGTATCACGGTCTGCCTTGATATCTTCGGACCAACCAGAGGGAATAATGATAGCCATAGTTGTCCTACCTTTATCAAGGTATTCTGATGCGGAAAGCATATCAGTGAGATGGTAAATTACGTCAAAATATGAAGAGGCATTCAATTTTCCAATAAGATCCCGACTTAACTCTGTTTTATCATAATCAACAGCCGCTGTTTTTATATTATTTACGTCCAGATTCAGGGCGTAACCAAACATAAAAATCAATAAAAGGGGTATGATAAATGCCAGATACATACTCCTGAAATCCCTGATCAGGTGATAGAACTCCTTACGAGCAATTGCCTTGATATTTACCGGTTTCAATTATCTTTCCCTGACATTAATTTGATAAAAACCTCATTCAGATCTGCTTCAGGTCGGTCTGGAAACACCTCGCCAGTGATTTTTGACGGACTTCCGGAAGCCACTATCTTTCCGTCATTGATCATGACAATCTGCTCACAGTTGTGAGCCTCATCCATGTAGTGTGTGGTCACAAACACCGTTACCCCTTCCTGGGCCAGGTTATTGATAAATTCCCAGAAATGTCGCCGAGTAATGGGATCTACCCCGGAAGTAGGTTCATCTAAGAAAAGGATTTCAGGTTGGTGAAGCAAGGCACAACCGAGAGCAAGTCGCTGTCGCCACCCTGGTGGCAATTCACGGGTGATGCGACGACGGACATCCTGGAGCCTCGTTATATCAAAGACCCATTCAATCCGATCCTTCCACTGGTCTGACGGCACATTATAGATCCCCAGGTAAAAACGGATGTTTTCAAAGGGGGTCATATCCTCGTAAAGAGAAAATTTTTGCGACATGTACCCTATGGATTGCTTGATTTCTTCTGACTCAGAGAAGATATCATGACCTGCAACTCGGCCATGGCCAGAGGTAGGTGTTATGATACCACAGAGCATGCGGATGGTTGTCGATTTTCCCGCACCGTTTGGCCCCAAGAAGCCAAAGATCTCCCCTCTCTTTACAGAGAAGGAAATCTTATTGACGGCCACAAATCGACCGAACCGTTTTTCCAAATCCTCAACATAAACGGCATCAGAGTCCGAAACGGTCATGAATAACCCCTTTGTCTGCCTCTTTAATTCGTTGGATAATCGCCTCTTCCAGGTTTGGAAAGTGGGACTGAATAACCTTTGGAGTTGCCGTCTCAAGAATATGGGATTTATGCATAAAGGCAAGGTAATCGCATTTTTCTCCCTCATCCAAATAGGCTGTTGATATGAGGATTGTCATATTCTCCTGCCTCATTTGGGCAAGGATTTCCCAAAACTCCTGTCTGGATATTGGATCAACCCCGTTAGTGGGTTCATCTAGAATAAGGATCTTTGGTTGATGGACCAAGACGCATGCTAGGCCTAATTTCTGCTTCATCCCGCCTGAAAGGTCACCGGCCTGCCTATTTATGAAAGGAAGAAGATTGGAAAATCCGAGATAGCGCTCTCTCCTTGTTGCTCTCTCAGCACCAAAGATGCCAAAAATATCCATGAAAAAATCGATGTTCTCACCCACGGTCAGATCCTGATAAAGCCCAAAACGCTGGGGCATATATCCTATCATTGTCTTTACTCTTGCCTTTTGAGTTACTACATTCAGACCGTCTATCAGAATGTTTCCTGAGGATGGCCTGATCATAGTTGCTATCATCCGAAGTAGTGTTGATTTTCCTGCCCCATCTGAGCCTACAAGTCCAAAAATGGTACCCTTTGCCACATCGAATGATACGTTACTGACAGCCTCTATTTGACCAAATCCTTTAGAGATATTATCAACTTGAATAAATGAATTCTCTGGGAGTAATAGTTGCGGTTTTGTGGCTGGTGGGTTTTTATCGTAGCCAGGCATCTGCAGGCATCCCTGATTTCAATTCAAGGTCTGGATTTGGAATGGATACCTTGACAAGGTAAACAAGTTTTACCCTCTCTTTATGGGTTTGGATTATTTTTGGTGTGAATTCGCCCTCAGGTGAGATAAATGAAACCTTACCCATGTAAACCTTGTCTGAAAAGGAATCAACCTTAACTTCAACGTTTTGCCCCGGTTTGACCTTTCCGATTTCTGTCTCGCTCACAAATATTTTAAGCTCCACAGTTGAAAGATCCGATAGGGTTATGACCTCCCGGCCAGGCGAAACCACTTCCCCTGCCTCGATATTTTTGCTCGTTATTATCCCCTTAAAAGGTGCCTGCAGAAGGGTATAGGAGAGGTTAATTTTTGCAATCTCTAATTCGGCTTTGGCAGCTTGAACTTGGGCCTTAGCTGTTTCAACTTCTTTTTCTGCCGCCTGTATCTTCTTCAGATTACTTCTTGCCTGCCTAAGAACAGCCTCTCCCTCGGCAATTCTTGCTCGTGCAGTCTGGATGGTTTCCTTCCTTACCCCCTCTTCTAACAGCTCAAGGGATTTTTTGGCCCTCTCGAATTCCTTTAAGGCGGTTTCATATTTTAGTTTTATGGCATCCCATTCCTTTTCTGAAACAATTTTTTTTTGATAGAGTTTTTCATACCTAAGTTTGTTTTTACTGGCCTCTTCCAATATGTCTTTAGAGGTAAGAAACGCCAATCTCGCCCGTTCAATATCCTGAGCTCGATAACCTGCCTCTAGTTCTTTTAATTGTGAATGAAGCACCATTAAACCTGCCTCTGCCCTTGCAACCTCAGCCGGAAGCGTCTTTTTATATAGTCCCAAAGTTGACTCAACTCTTTGTAAATTTTTGATAGAGATCTCCACATTAGCTTTTACCTGTTCATACCTGGCCTGGTATTCGGATTGGTTAAGTAATGCAAGAGTCTGTCCCATTTTAACAAATTGTCCTTCATCAACCAGAATATCAACAATTCGGCCATTAGCTTGAAAGGATAATTCAGCATGTTTTGCCTCAATAGTGCCAGAGTAGTATAACCCGCTGAGCTGAGCCTTCTGCTGCCCAAAATATACCAAAAACCCCACACCAAAAAGGAGGAAAAAGAAAATTATTATAACAATCTTTTTTTTCATGCTATTCCCTTGGCCTTGGAGTTACTCCTGAAAAAATTCTATGGATAATGGATAAGACCTTGTTTTTTTAAATGGTAAGAACAGGTTTGGTGATGGATGAAGTATAGGGGGTTTTCCCTTGTGAGTCAATAGGAAACCCGCCTCATGATATTGTGGTTGACCTTATGGCCTATGATTTTCGCGTAATAAATAGGATGTCTTTCATGGCAATTTTGCCGAGTTAATTCCCCATCACAGTTAATATAAATACTGTATCTCATTGTATAGTAGATGAGACCACTTCCAATACGCCGCATCTTTCCCTCTGTATAGTAATTCCATGGAGCAGTTGCGATGTACTCGATCTTTAATTTATCATCTTCAATAGCTAAACATAATAGACCGTCAAGACGTTTATGCGTGAGGGCACTAAAACATGACCATGGGTTACCAACTAGAAATGATTGTTTTAGGATTAATTCCCATGGAAAAAATGAGTAGGAAAAATCAACATTCCGAATCTGCCTCATTACGTAATCAGGTACCCATGTTTGTATGAACTGGCGAATACTCTCTAAATTTGAATTAGTTATCTCCGTTTCACAATCTTTTTTATACAAAGTGACAGTATAAAAGGGTTTCCTTTTTTGCATTATTTTGCAAATGGGATTTTAGAAAAAATTTTATAAATAATTTCAGGAAGTTTAAGTCGTGGCGGCTTGTCGCGTCGGAGTCTTGACGAAGACAGAAGCCTACAGGCGGAGTCGGGCTAAACACCTGAATTGAAATTTGCTCCAAGCTACGGCTCGGCACGCCATCTTGATGGAATTTTAAGAATGAAGTCGGACTCATCGCGACGTAATTTTAAAAATGATGTCGGATGAAATTCTATTACACCTACATTTTACAACCGAAAAGGGCATCTTTATCAAAAATGACGTACGGTGACATAAATAGGAAATTTCTGTATTTTCTGTACCTATAGTTGAATTTTGACTCTAATACCCACACCAAAAAGGAGGAAAAAGAAAATTATTATAACAATCTTTTTTTTCATGCCATCCCCTTGGCTTTGAAGTTACTCTTGAAAAAGTTCTATGGATAATGGATAAGGCCTTGTTTTTTTAAATGGTAAGAACACGTTTGGTGGCAGACGAAATATAGGGGTTTGCCCTTGTGTGTCAATAACAAAAAGTTCTCATCATATTGCGGCACTATTTTTTGGGCGGATCAGGAGGGAATTTTTGCAAAAAACAATCTGCATAGAACTCCGGATATTCTTGGTCTTATATATTAGGAAATGATTATGGGCTCTTGCAGATCATGTTGAGGAGTGCCTGACGTTTCTCATGCCTAACCGCATAAAGCGCCCTTTCTAAGGCTGGCCCCACCTGATCGGAAGACTCGACCTTCTCCCCGTATCCCCCAAAGGCCTCGCAGATCTTCTCGAAATTTGCCGTGGGCTGCAACTCGCTCAGGGGATAGAGGTTCTTTCTGACAGCCCAACCATCAGGGTGGAGGGCACGGGTGGCCATTTTCACGGCATGATAGCCTTGGTTGTTATAGATAATAATCAGGATGGGAAGCTGATAGGAATTTGAGACAAAGTGACAGGCGCTTGGGACGCCAAACATATAGCCGCCATCTCCCACCGTGGCAATGATTGTTTTTTCGGGCTTCCCCAGTTTGAACCCCAAGGCTGCCCCAAGGCACCAACCGAGATAGCCCATGTGGGATGAATAAAAATAACTTCCCGGCACACTGGCTGCACGATTTATTCCGCTGCCTATAGCCTCTTCAACGACCACCGTGTCCTCCCCAAGTACCTTATTGACATTATATGATATCCACTGAAAACTTAGAGGGGAGGCCTTGGCTGATTTCAAGGCGGATTCCTGCCAGCATTTGACCATTCTATCATGCGCCTTTTTAAGCGTCTCCATTCTTGAATCAATGGTCTTTTCATCTCGTTTGGGATGCTTCTCAAGCATTTGGGTGATCTCCGAGAGGACGAGGACTGGATCACCCTGGATTGTCAAATCTGACGGAAAACCGCGTATAGGATAGGAGCTGTAAAGTGGATCGATTCCTGCCTGTATGATCATAGCCGATTTTTTGGGTTTTAGCAGGTTGGGAGACCAAGGAACATCACAATCGACTACCAAGATAACATCTGCCTCTGCAATTAGGGGTTCGGGCATAAATCCCTGATGACAGGGATGGTCAGGAGGGAAGTTCATATACTCGGGAAAGGAAGAAATCACGGCAATAGCCCCGGCCCCGGCCAGATCCACAAGGGCCTTGACAGCCCCGTGAGAACGTCCGACCGATGAGGTAATGATAAGTGGAAACTTGGCCTTGGCTAAAAGATCAGCGGCCCCTTGAATTTTTGATGGATCCGGATAAAAGGTCGGTAAATCGTAACGAAAATCAGTCCCGAATGTGACCTTTTCCATAGATTCGGCCATAACCTCTCGAGGAAGCGACAGATAGACAGGCCCTTTTGGTTCTGTCAAGGCCATGGCAAGGGCCCTGTCTACCACAGTCTCAAGCTGGGAAGGCTTTCTCAGTTCATAGTCCCATTTGATGTATTCCCGGACCATGGCCGCCTGGTCAAAGGATTCCTGAGCCCAATGGATGAAGCGGGTTCGGGAGGCAGGGCTTCCCTCCTCCGTAATAGGCGTCCGACCGGCACTGAAGAGGATTGGAACCCGCCCCCTTTGGGCCTCCATTAGGGCACCAAGGCCATTGGCCGTGCCAACCCCGACGTGGACCATGGCCACCTGGGGTCGCCCTGTGGCCAGGTAATATCCGTGGGCCATGCTCACCAAAGGGATTTCGTGCGGAATTGTGAGAGGACGCGGCCGGTCTTTTCCCTGTTCCTGACGAAGGGCAAAGGCATCCACGATGCTTGCAAAATCGGTCCCCGAGTTGGCAAAGAAGCAATCAATTCCTCGCAGAGAAAGCAGTTCCAGATAGGCCTCGGCAACTGTCGCATTTGTCATTTCAAACATATTCCCAATACTCCTTGGATGTTTTCCGACCATGTATTTTAAGTTGTTCCTCCTCTTGCCTGCGCTCGGCAATGTCATTCATGATTATCAGTTAAAAGTCCCCAATGGAACCATATAAAACTCACAACTCCTTTTGCGTTCTGAGTATTTAATTTTCTGTGATGATTGTTTTGTAAGGCATTTCTTTTCTCTTAATAGCTGAGCGGCTCAAACCGTGTGGTCGGCTCACCATTCGGGCCTTTCCGGACTACAATGAGACCACAAAAATTTTCATCATCGGTCTCCGTGAAATCCGCCCTGTAATGGTAGGGGGCGAACCGGGTTTCTTTCCGTGCCAGCGCCGCGTTGGCGGTAATCTTAGCAACCTGCTGGATATTCATCGCCTCATGCACCCGCATCAACTCGTGAAGATTATCCGCCTTAAGCTCTTTATGGGCGCTGTCTAAATTATTCAGCTTGACAAGGGCGCTCTTCAGGCTGTTCTCTGTCTTGACCGGTCCGAAGTGGTCAGTCGTTATTATCCTCACAATATCTTCAAATTCCCAGGAGGAAACGCCCGACTTTTTCCCTAGCGGACTAAAGACCCGCTCCTTCTCAACAGCTATTTCCCCGGAGTCGATGGGCCTGAGATTGCTCATGCCGTCGGCGTATTCGGCTGCCCGTTTACCTGCGGCATACCCCCCACCCACACACATGTGAAGGCAGCCCATCTGATCGGAGCAGTCCCCCGCGGCGTATAATCCCGGCACGTTGGAGGCGCATTTTTCGTCTATTTTAATCCCGCTCCCGCATACCTCCGAAGGCCGTGCCTGCATTGGCTCTGATACCGTCATCTCGATCATGGTCCCTTCAAGGTTATATCCCTTCTTGATAAAGAAATCCGGCAGGGTATCCTTGTCATAGCCCAGTGTTTCAAAAAGATGTTCCCGATCCTTTTCCGTCAGGTGGCGGCAGTCCATATAGATAGGGCCACGGCCCTCCTTGAGCTCCTGGTAGGTCGCCCATACTACGAAATTTCTCGGAGCCCGTTCCCCCATCGGGTGATAACGATCAAGGTAACGCTCTTCAAGGGAGTTGATCAAATGGGATCCCATACCTAAAAAGGCATTAAACCCCGGCGCGCTGAACCCCTTTGGGACTATGGTCATGCGAATATATTCCATGTTGGCCAACTCCACCCCCGCATCGTAGGCAGAGCGGTGCAGATCTCCGGTATCGGCCGGACAGTACCAGAGGTTAAAGGGATTGCCGGTCTGAGATTTGAACATCCTGTTGGTATTACCGGTGGCGATGACAACGGCCTTGGCGCGTACCTGATAAAAACCACCCGTCCGGATATCAAAGCCTGTGAATCCGGACATTTCGCCATCGTGAAGAAATAATTTAGTCACCTGGAGCCTGCCCAAAACCTTGCAGCCCAATCTCTTTACTTCCTTGGCCATTTTCGGTTTCAGTTTTTTCCCGTTGAAGTTGATGGCTAAGGGACCGGGTTGCCCGAGGGCTTGGGTCCGAAAGAACTCCCCTGTAGAAGGGTTTCTTAAAGGGATCCCTATTCTTTCAACCCGCTCAATAGCCGCTTTATATTCATCACAGTAGACCGCTTCCTGAACCCTCAGATTGGATGCCCCTTTAGACACCTTTGCCACCCAGCCTAAATAAGCCTCTCTAGTGTCCCATGGTTCACCCGTTTCGAGGTAAGCGTGAAAGTGGTCGATCCCGCCTGCAATTGCCCCGCTTCGTTCGATATTGGCCTTTTCGGCCACGAGAACCTTGAGACCTTTTTCTGCGGCTGCCATAGCGGAATTTAGCCCAGCTGTTCCCCCGCCGATAACCGCCACATCCGTTTCAAGTTTGTGGACTTCTCCCATTTCTATCTCCTTTCTGTTTCATACTACCTGAACTTGACAGGCAGACTTTTCTAAAGAAAGATTATAATTCCAAATGCCAACTATAAATCCCGGATCTAAATTCTAAGCATAATCAGCGGAAATTCTATGTCCAATGCTCCTGTGGGGCAATCTTGCCGGCAAGCCCCACAGTGCCAGCATTCTTTAGGATATCGAACATCTACAACATCATTTTCCATGTAAATGACGTCCAAAGGACAATGCCTATCACAAATACCGCATAAGTCACATTTGTCCGGATCAATCACTGGTGGCATGGTTTACCTCCTTTAAGAATTGTATCGGGCCTGATAAGTTATATGGTTAAGCTATAAGCACTTTCTTTAATCTGACTGATATGGCGTTAAAAGAAGCGACGACAGTGACTTATAGTTCAAAAACCTTTTTAGGTGTCTTGTGGAGACACTCGCCCGCGCCCTTTTCAGTCACCAGATAATTATCGCATACCCATGCGAACGCTGTTTTTGAGCCTGTAATTGGATGAATGGTAATGTTCATGTCGGCCCGAAGCTTCATGGGCTCATCTTCCCTGATCGCGGGCCTTTCCACCAAATCGTAGCCCTGACCGTGTGCATAGAGCCGCTTCTCTTCTGGAAAACCCTTACTCCTTAAAAATTCATTATTAGCGGCGAGCAGGTCCTTTGGATCTGCGCCGGGTTTTAAGAGATCTATGGTGATTTGCTGCGCTTCCTTTGCGATCTCACACGCCTCAAGCAGCTCCTCGGAGGACTTGCCCAGAACGCAGGTCCTTCCCAGCTCTGCGTATTGCCCTCCCGGTCCGTTGGATTCGATCATAAGCGTAAACTGGTCCCCTTCCCTTATTTCCCTTTGCATAAAGTGTCGTTTCAGCATGGGGCAGGGTGTCCCCATAGGGGCGGAGCCTGCCATAATCAATTGTTGCTCGCTTCCAAGGTTCTGGACGGTATATTGAACTAACGCCATAATTTCATGATCTTTCATGCCGGGTTTAATTACACTGAATGCCTTTTCCATTGCAATGTCCTGGATTTCCGCCGCCCTCTTTATCAATTCGATTTCTTCATCACTCTTAATCGCCTTGATGTCGTCAACCAGGTCCGTCCCATCGGTAAAATTCGCTCCGGTCAGATTTGATGTGATATAATTGTAAAAAGATGCGGGAATGTGCCCCAGTGCCACAAAACCGATCGTTATATCACTATGGGATTTAAGCAAATCCACGATCAATTCAGCATCATAGGTCTTTGAATAATGAAGGGAAGGGAAATAGGGCGCCGTAAAACGGTTCTTTACGCCTCTTAAGGCCCAATCCTTGGTGCTCAGGTCCGTTAAAGCACTCTCCGGGTCCATCCTGGGGCCTATGTTAATCAGGGTCATATCTTCTTCCCTTGGGAAAAGGACGGTTGTCGGATACCCGTTAAATGCGGGTATGTCTGTAAACCATTTAACATAACCGCCCAAAAACTGATTGGTATTTTGCATAATGAGGAAATCAAACCCGTCATCCTTCATGGCCTCCCGAACGGCTTTCCACCTTCTTTCCATCTCCTTCGTGGAGATTTGCACGCTAATTCTTTCTTCGGCAATGCCCATCATGACCTCCTACGCTTGATAAAACTAATATCTCTGATTCAAAAAAAGTTCCGATTAAAATTGCGCTGCCTATCCGGCGGCAGGGGTCGACCGCGCTTTGACCTGGAGAAAAACAGTTATCGCGACGCAAAGAAAACCCGCTATATCCGTGATTATACCGGGCTTTATGAGAAGGAGTGCGGCTGCAAAGAGAAGGATTCTTTCAGGGATAGACGTTTTTCTAAGAAAATAACCTATGATTCCCGCTCCCAAGCAAATCACCCCTATGATGGAGGTCAAAATGGAAAAGATTGTGTTGATCGCTGATCCCATCAGCAGGAGCGAATTGTTATAAACGAACATATATGGCAATAGAAACCCGGCCAGGGCAAAGGTCCAGGCCGTCCAGCCCGTTTTCATGGGATCCGCATTGGCTATTGCCGCACCGGCATAGGCTGCGAAAGAAACCGGCGGAGTGACCATGCAGAGCATCCCGAAATAAAAGATGTAAAGGTGGGCCGCCATCGGCGTCACGCCTAAATCAATCAAAGAGGGGGCGACCGTTGCGGCAAGAAGGACATAGCAGACTACTGTCGGAAGGCCCATTCCAAAGAGGATGGATGCCAGCATGACGATGGGAAGGGCCAGGAACAATGACCCGGCCGAAACGGTGATGACAAGGGCGGTGATCTTGCCGCCCATTCCCGTTAACAAAACCACTCCGATAACGATGCCGGCCGTGGCACAGGCACCAACAACCATAACACAGTTATATCCTGTCATGGCCAGGGCATCAAATATCTTGGACGGCGTCATCCTGGATTCTTTTCTTAAAAAGCTCATGACCACGATGGCCACCAGGGAAGAGAGCACAGCGACCCTCGGGGAGTAACCGTAGACTAAAATCCCGATCAAAACGATCAGAGGAATCGTAAACATCCATTTATCACGGAATACGAACTTTATGGAGGGAATCTCATTTTCAGACAGACCCTGAATCCCGATTTTCAGGGAATAAAAATGGACTACGCTGTAAATCGCCAGGAAATAGAGAACTGCAGGGATTACGGCGGCCTTGCAGACTTCAATATATGCGACGCCTAAATATTCCGCCATGATAAAGGCGGCCGCTCCCATAATCGGGGGCATGAGGGCCCCACCGGAGGATGCCGTCGCTTCCACGGCCCCGGCCACGTGGGATTCAAAACCGATGCGTTTCATCAGGGGAATGGTCAGGGTTCCTGTGGTGACGGTATTTGCGACGGCGCTTCCCGAGATCGTCCCCATCATACCGCTGACCGCGACAGAGACCTTGGCCGGACCCCCCCTCAGCTTCCCGAAGAGGGCGCTCGCCAGATCGATGAAAAACGCCGTTCCGCCGCAGGTCTGGTAAAAGGCCCCAAAGGCGATAAAAAGATAGATGAAATAGGCCGTGACCCTCATAGGAACACCAAACAACCCGTTTTTGGACATAAAAAGCGTGGTGGCGATTCTCTCCAGATCATAGCCCCTGTGGGAAAAGGGCGCGGGCAGGTGTTGCCCGAAAAAACAATAGGCCAGAAAGGCAAAGGCGATAATGAGCAGGGACCACCCCACGACTCGGCGGGTCAACTCAAAGATAAGCACAATACTGATGATACCGAAAAACAAATCCCAATTCGTTGGATCCCCAACGCGAAAGATAAACTCCCAGTAATCAAAATAGATATAGATCGCGAAAGAAAAACCGAGCGCTGCCAGTATGAGATCAACAACAAGGAGGGGCAGGGAACCGGGCATCTTTGGATTGAGGGGATAATGAACAAAGCCCACAGCAAGGGAAAACGCTAAGAAAAGGCTCAAAAGCTGCAAATCCTGCAAGGCCATAGTGGCCAGGGCGTAAATCACGAAAATCGAACAACATATTGACACCCATTTGCCTATCACTGAACGTGCCTTTGCTATACTATCCTCGGCCCCTTTTGTCTCTGTCATTATCCCTTCCTTCTAAAATCCTACATTATTTCCACAAACCGGCGTCTTTGAAATATTTAATAGCGCCGGGATGAAACGGATTGCCCAGTTTGGAAGCGCACCACTGCGGGCTAAGTGCCTTGGCAGGAGCGAAAATTTTGCTCATGCAGTCGATATTTTCGATGACGGCCTTGGCCAGCTTATAGACCATGTCATCACTCATATCCGCGTCGCAGATCAACTGTATCCCGTTATCGACCGTTAAAACCTCATAATCCACCCCCTTAAAGTGATTGGGAGGGTAGACATATCTTCCGAAATAGGGCTTTTCGCCTATGTATGCATTCAGATCTTTCTCCTGCCAGGAAATCATCCTGATCTCATGGGTGGCCGTGACCATTTTGGCCAGCCCCTCTGTCAGAAAGGAAACGTCAACTTTTCCATCCTTTAATAAAGTGGCCAGTTCGCCCGTTGACGGAAAAAAGGGTTTGATGTCTTTTTTGATATCAATCCCGTGATACTCTAATTGCAGCCTTGACACGACGCCAATTCCGCCGGTGCCGATCCCCACCTTTTTGCCCTTGATATCCCGAATGGTTTTGATAGTCTTGTTCTTTTTGAGCGTCGTCCAGATATTACCGTTGGGCAGCAGGCGCACGACCACCCTAAAGTTTACAGGCCCGCTCTTCTTGAACATGGCGATTCCTTTCCCCGCGAAATATCCGACCATTGGAGAAATCACCGCCAATTGTATTTTCTTTTGCTGGATTAGGCGAAGGTTTTCGGTGGACCCTTCGGTGAATTCGGCGGTTACGTTGACCTCCGGCAGCGCCTTATTAATACACTGCGCAACCGGAGCCCCGACATTGTAAAAGAAGCCGCCGACAGTGGCTGTGCCCATGGAGAGCTGCTCAACCGCCAGTGCGGTTCCCGCCCCCAGGAGGGTGAGGGATAAAATGAAAAAACTCAAACCAATAAACCCTGTTTTCAGCTTTATTTTGTACATTTTAATCTCCTTTCTTTGAACTGGCTTCATAGCCAAAAGTTGTAGTGTAAAGATTCCAACATCCAGTGGCCTCTATACTCTTAAGTAGGGCATCACCCCCTTTCTTTGATGTTTCTTGAACGATTTGATTAGACGAAGCTGCGTCATTATAAAAAAGCCCTTTCCTCCGGCCAGAAAAAGGTTAAGCTGGAGAGCACCTTTGTCTTAAAGCTTGAGCAATTTTCTCGCATTGCCCTCATAGATTTTCTGCCGCTCTTCATCAGAGATGGGAAGGGCATCAATGATCTTGATGGTCTCCCGGATGTAACCGGGCCCCTTTTCAGGATCAAAGGGGCAGTCCGATGCGAACAGGACATGATCTGTGCCAAAAAATTCCAGGCCGCACTTCATCGCGCCAACGGCGCCGAACGTTGCGGTGTCCGCATAAAACTCCTTGAAATATTCCAGATGGGGCTTTTTGAGGTTTTTCAAAATCACCGTATAGTCCTCGTCCGATGTCCGGCTCCCCAGCTGCTCCCAGCTCGTGCCGACCCGACCCTCGAAATAAGGAATCATCCCACCCAGATGATGTGTGATGATTTTAAGATTAGGGAATTCATCGAAATAGTAACTAAATACCAGACGGGCCATGGCCACACTGGTCTCATAGGGCCAGCCGAAGACGAACCAGATCTCGTATTTGGATTTATCTTCCGTCTTATAATCGGAAAAGTCGGCCCCACGGGCAGGATGAATCCAGATAGGAAGGTCATATTCGGCCATCTTTTGGAACAGGGACTTGAATTCGGGTAGGTCTAATGGTTTGCCGGCAGCGTTTGTGAAGAACTGAATGCCCGCTGCCTTGAGATCTTTAATGGCCCGATCTATTTCCGCCAAGGCGGCATCCGGGTTATTCATGGGCATGGAGGCAATGAAGGCCGGAAACCGGTCCGGGTATTTTGCCACATACTCGGCCATGCCGTCATTGGCGATCTTGGCCAGTTCCGGGCTCAGTTCCGGGCCTGCCAATACCTCCAATGGCGGGGCACCGAGACAAATCACCTGGGCATAGTCATCGAACTGGTCCATGACCCGAAGCCTGGCCTCCAAGTCATATAAAACGGGTATTGCCCTAACCCTCTTGCCCATATCCTTATAATTACCCGCCACCTCAAGCATCTTATCGAAGTAATTTTTGGGAAAAATGTGGTTAAAGATATCAAGTTTCATTTTGATCCTCCTTAAGGCTAAATTTTTTATAATCGTTTTTTAATGAGTAGTGCATTAATTTCAAAGATTGTCAAACTTCATGTTTGAATTCCTCCTTAGATGAGCATGGAGAGAGGGAAATCGTAATAAACAGCCCCGCAGGGACAGTTTATCCGGCACCCCCCGCAATGCCAGCACTCCTTCGGATAGACCACCTCCGGTCCGTCCTTTCCCATTGAAATAATATCCATGGGGCAGATATCGGCACATGTGCCGCAAACGGCGCAATGACCACAGTGAAAACAGCGAGTCGCCTCCTGGATTGCCTCTTCTCTTTCGTAACCTCCATGGATTTCTTCAAATCCCTTTATAGATTCGGACAGGGGAAGTCGCGCCATGGGGACTCGGTTTTCCTTTTCATAGTAATCAGGGTTGAGGACCTCATCATATTCGACTACCTGTTGAGTGACCTGGGTCCTTTCGCCGCCCCTATATTCCTTGATCGTGATATAGGTTTCTTCGTCCAGATAAATTCCCTTAATCCGTTCTAACTGTCGCCCGGACAGATAGCATTCCATGCTGATTGCGGCCTGGCGTCCTGTTCCAATGGCCTTGGCCACGGAGCTCGGGCCCGTCACCGCGTCACCGGCCGCGAACACGCCTTCAACCGAAGTGAATAGGGTTTTTTCATCTGCTTTTAGAGTCCCTTGCCGTGTGAATTGGAAGCCCTTTATCCCTTCCAAAAACCCAAAATCAGGGGTTACCCCGACGGCAAAAACAATTGTGTCCGCAGGGAGGACATGTTCAGAGCCCTCTACAGCATCTACCTCCAATCTTCCGTCAGGATCGAACGTGAATAATCTGATATCCAGACACTCTATTCCGCTCACCTTTCCCTTTTCGCTCAAGATGCGCGTGAAGGTCTTTGAGTTGTGCAAGATGACCCCTTCCTCTTCAGCCTGTTTGACATCCTCTTCCGGGGCCAGCATCTTCTCTCTCGGTTCAAGACAGGCCACATGGACTTCCTTGGCACCCAGACGACGTGCTGTGCCTGCCACGTCAAAGGCGGCGCCACCTCCTCCCACAACAATCACCCTTTCTCCCAGGTCTGAAAAATGACCCCGGCTTGCACAGCTCAGGATGGAAAGTGCTGTAAGGGCGAAGTCGCTTCCAGGGATATTGAGACATTTTTCTTTCCAAGCACCGGCGGCAATAACGCAGGCATCAAATTGATCCATGATATCCTGAAAAGGAATGTCTTCTCCAAGTCTCGTGCTTGTCCTCGCCTTTACACCAAGATTTAGCACCTCGTCTACTTCCCGGGCAACCACATCCTTTGGTAATCGATAATCCGGAATGCCGTATCGCGCCATACCACCCAGATCGGGTTTTGCTTCAAAAACCGTGACCTGGTGTCCAAAGAGGGCGGAAAAATAGGCGCAGGTCAACCCAGCCGGACCCGATCCGATTATCGCCACCTTTTTCCCCGTCTTTTTCCTGACCTTGGGTCTTTTCACTTTGCTCCAGTCGGCGAGGTCAAAGGCTGCTCTTTCCAGGGCCCGGACCGATATGGCCTCATCATAGAATTGCCGGTTGCAGGGTAATTCACAAGGGTGAAAGCAGACCCGGCCGCAGATGCCGGGAAAAGGGTGTTTCGCCCAGATGTTTTCCAGGGCTTCTTCAAAACGCTCGTTTTGGATCAAATAGATGGTCCTCTGTATTGCATGACCTGCCGGGCAGTTGACCTCGCAGGGAGACGTCCTTGGTTGGGCTTTAGGAGGGGTCGCTTCGAAACTGACTGCTCGAGTGAGTTCTCGACTGAACTTAGGCGGCATGGGGGACCTCCTTGTCTTCCCGCTCAATGGGCTCAAATGTCACTTTCAGCTTCTGGTTCTCCTGTGACAGGACCACATACTTGTCCCTGAGCTTGAGGTCCAGCTTGGGTGGATAATCCACCAGATTGTAAAAGCCCCTCATCCCCTTCCTGTTAAGGACTGAATGAATCATGAGCCGGCAATATTTGAGCAAATGAACCGCCTCATTGGCCCTAGTTAACTCATGAAGGTTTTCAGCCTTTATCTTCTCGACATTCTCTTCAATGAGCTTGAACTTGTCCAGGGCAATGTTCAGTCCGGTCACGCTTCGTTTGTGCCCCATATAATGCATCATAATCTGCCGGATCAGATCTTCAAACTCTTCAGGTGTATACTCTTCATCTCGGTTTAGGGGGGCCAGGATCATTTGCTCTTCCTGACGCACCAGTTCCATATCAATGGGTGCAGGAGGATCGACTGCCTTGACTGATTTGCCCGCTTCGGTCCCGGCCACATAGCCGCCGCATAGGGCAGTGGAGAGCATCCCTGAAAATGAAAGTCCGAAAAGGCCTTTCATGTTTACGGATTCACAATTCTCGTTTACATGCAGATTCCCTCCCCCGGACATCTCTCCGGTTTCCACCTCCAGGGGGTCCTTACTGATATCAAGGCCTTTCTGTTTGAGATAGTCCCCGAATGTATGTTTGTCCACGGTGAGGAGGTTGTTGCGAAGGTGTGCCTTATCCTCGTCTGATAATTCAGTGGAATCCACGAAGAGCGGAATCCGGCCCGCCGAGATCTCCTGGCCCTCCGCCTTGATGTGAAAGGCCCGAGGGGCCTTATCCCCCAGTTCATGGTACTTCTCCATAAACCTCTCGCCGAGGGCATTTCGCATGAATGAGCCCATGCCCCCGAAGGCGCACATGGCCGGCGCCCCGAATCCCTTGGGTAATGTGGTCCCTGTGCACCACTCCAGATTTTTTACCTTGGCCCCTGCTTCATAGGCTACCACAATCTGGGTCCCCGTATTGGCGGGGTTTTGCCATATGTTAAAGGGATTGTTGGTTGAGTTTGTTGAGAACCTGGATTGGTGAGCGCCCATGGCAAGGACCACTGCCTTGGCCCTGAACAGATAGAACTCCCCGGTCCTTCGGTTCATGCCCATGGCCCCTGTGATTCGATTACCATCCCTGAAAAGCCTGGTGATCATCACCTGTTCTACAACCTCTATCCCCGCATTTCGGACATTTTTTGCGAGAATCCGTTTCAGGTATCTGCCGTTTTTCATCATGAGCCACCAGGGTCCGGGCTGGCCCAGGGCCTGGCACCGCCAGTATTTTCCATCCGGCTTTTTGTAGAACTCGAGACCCCATTCCTCCATGATTTTAATCATGGGGCTGACCACCTTTGTAAAGGTTTTCTCCACCAATTTGGGACCGACCCCCCATCCGGGACGGCTATAAAAAGTAGTCGCCGCCTCGTCACTGTCCCATTCTGGCCCGGTGTTGAGATGGGCACCAAAGTGATCTTGTCCCGCCCCTGTGCAGCCACAGCTTACAAGGGCCCCCTTGTCCACAAGGATCACTTCAGCCCCCTGTTCCCTGGCCCCATAGGCTGCCAGGCAACCGGCAGCCCCGGCCCCGAGGACAAGGACGTCGGTCTCAAGGGTAATTGCAGATCTTTCTTTCTTCGCCATTATTTACTATTTTGCAAATCCTTTCCGGGATAAGTCATATTATCCTCTTTAAGAGACATCGCGGATGCACTGTCTCCTGATATCAGGCAACCTTTTTCTTGTTTATTCGTTCGGTTATCAATTCTTTCAACGCGATCTTGTCTACCTTTTGACCGTCTACCAGCTGGGGAAATTGGTCAAATAATTCCAATCTCTCCGGCAACTTGTGGATGGCCAGACCCCTCTCCTTCAAAAAAGAGATTATCTCCTCAAAAGTGAGGTGCACCCCTTCCACGAGCTTTACGCAGGCCCAGGCCTTCTCGCCCATAACCTGATCAGGCATACCTACCACGACAGCCTGCAAGATCTTGGGGTGGGTCAAAAGCAGGTCCTCGATCTCCTTGGGGTAGATATTCTGTCCTCCCCGAATGATGATATCCTTATGCCGGCCCACCAGGACAAGGTAGCCGTCCTCATCGAGTTTGGCCAGGTCGCCGGTCTTGTACCAGCCTTCCTTTCCCAGCTCTCCCCAGGCCGCGAGGGTCGCTTTCACATCCTTGAAATATCCTGAACTTGTTGATGCCCCTCTTACATACATGTGTCCAATCTCACCCTGAGGGACTTGTCTGCCCTGATCATTGCAGATCTTTATCTCGTTTCCCGGAAAGGGTTTGCCCAGTGTCTTGGCACGTTTTTCCGGGGAATCCTCAACCCCGGTCTGGGCAAAGCTATAGGTCTCCTGTGAACCGCCTGCGATCAGGACGGTACATGCCATACTCTCCTCTGTTTCCTTTGCAAGGGCAGCGTCAAAGGCGGCCGCACCAGTTCTCACAATGCGCAGAGAGCTGAGATCGTATTCGCTAAGGTCTAATCCCTTTAACATCTTGATGATCTGGGTTGGAATAGCCGCCAGATAGGTGATGCCCTCTTTCTGGATGAGCTTAAGCGCCTCATGAGGTGAGAAGTGTTCCAATAAACAGACTTTTGCCCCCAGTTGGAGGGCCCCCCACCAGTTCTGAAGGCCCGGCCCTCCTGAAAGGGGCGCTATGATTCCAAAGATGTCTTCCCTGCTCAAGTTTCCCCTCTCGACCACGCCCCAGCCGCCAACCTTGCAAGAGGCGCCCATCTGCTCGATACATTTGGGCATTCCGGTTGAACCGCTGCTGAGCACTACAACCGAGACCTCAAAGGGCGTGAAGGCATATCCATTTAGATGGGCATCCGGGTCCTTCTGAAAGAGACGAATATCCATGAAATCACTGAAAGAGACAGCGCCTTCAGGGGCCTTATCTCCCGTCACAATGAAGTTATTCAGCTCTGTCAGATCTGCGGCGATCTCCCTCACAATGTCGTAGTAGAAAGTATTTCGGTATACCAGGGGAGTGACCACGGCCGCCGCGTTGAGGGTCTTTAATACGTGCTTGAGCTCCTTATGACGGAAGGTCATGGGCGGAAAACAGGAGAGAATCCCCGCCTTCTGGCAGGCGAGGAGAATGATCAGGGTTGCTGCGCAATTTGGCAGTTGGGCTAAGAGAGCCTGGTCCCTCTGTATTCCCATTTCTATGAAACCGATGGCCACCGCATTGACGGTCCGGTTGAGCTGAGACCATGTGAACCTCTGCGACGAATCGACCACTGCCACATCGTCAGGGTAGGACTGTGCGTTTCGTTCAAGAAGATCGGCAATACTCACCCCGTCCCAGTAACCGCTGGCCACATTTTCTTCAATCATCTCCTGGGTCAATCTCGTGGGATCGGCCATTGTCGAAACCTTTCCTTTAGATAATGCCTATCCTCAGGCTAATACTTTAAAGACTCAAGTCTATGTCCAACCTCCCTTACGTGGCTTTCCATCAGATGAAATGCTTTCTCGTTGTCTTTCTCTACTATGGCATTCACGATTTCTTCATGAAAATCCACCGCGTTCCTAGATAAAATAACACTTTCATTATAACTGGAGACATCTTCTGCCTCCTCTAAATTCGACGTCAGGCGGCTTGTATGGTCTCTGACCACGGCCATGATGGAACCAACCACCATGACAAAGACATGATTCTTTGAGGCCTTAGCCAAAAGGTTATGAAAGTCAATATTCTCATCTATGGCCACGACATTATTATCTACTTTTTTTCTTGCCCTTTGAATATTTTCGTGCAGATTTCGGATGTCCTGTTCATCTGCAAGATCGATGACATAACCCAGCACAACCCTCTCAATCTCGATCCTTGCAACGACCAATTCATCGGTGGAGACCTTTTCCAGTCTGAATGCGTCTAAGAATAGGTCGTTTATGGTATTGAGAACCGTGGTTTGTATGATCGGGCCACCACTGCCGCCCTTTTGGACGGTGATAAAGCCCGATAACTCCAGGATACGCAGGGCCTCCCGGATGGTTTGCCGACCCACATCGAATTGCTGGGCCAGTTCACTCTCTGAAGGAAGCCTGTCCCCGGGTTTTAGGACACCGTCGAAGATAAGCCTTTTTATCCTGGTGGAGACCCTTTCAAAGGTCCGTTTCGATTTTATGGGGGTAAATATCTTGTTGGGCTTGGTCATGCCACTCTTTTTGTCAGTTTGTCTGACAATCCGTCAATGATTATAAGGAAGGATTCAAAAAGATCAACAAAAAGGTCTCTGTAGTCAGCAGATTGATTACCACGTAGACGGCTTCCATTCCATTGCTTCATATAATAATAAGACTTCCATGAAAGGCAGAGCCTTTTTGAAATATAATACTATCCACCGTTAATGGGCGAAAAAACCTCCAGATCATCCCCCTCTTTCAAGATTTGGCCTTTTTCAGCCCTTGTTCCGTTGACAAAGAAGATTCCGGCCTCCTTTTCGGAAATACATAGCATTGCCAGGACATGGCCCAAAGTGGCGGCCGAGGGAACGTCCCACTTCCCCTCTCCGAGGTATCTATCCGAAGAAGGCTGGCGATTGCGGAAAGAGCCTTTGAGTCTAATGGTTACGATCAAGATCTGCTTATCTCCTCATTTTTTCTTTTCTTGGAACTGACGCCCTGAGGATCGTTCCTTTAGGGTACAAATTCTGAAAATCTAAAGTAATTGATGGGGCACGACATTAACATATAGTGCCCGGTCATTTTTGGATCCCAAGCTTTTGAAGAAGAACATCTGGAGGGTTTCCAGTCTCCAAATCATAACCCATGGCCTTGTAAAAATGATCCTTAAGATCTTCCAGCGGCAGCTTGTCGTATCCCTTGTTGGGTCCGTGGGGCTTTGGTTCATCGGTTAATCTTGTCGGCAAAACGTCATCTTTTCGTGTAATCCCCGCCTCGCGCATGTTGAACAATCGCTCGAGACACATCACCCTTTCACCGAAGACTGCCATATCCTCAAGGGTCCACGACTCTCCCATGAGGGCGGAAACCAGTTCGGCCATCAGAGCGGAATCGGCGTAAGGCCTGACAAACACGCACACGGGAAGTGCGTCCCGAAGGATCTTGTTGGTCGCCAGCCTCTTCACATATTCGCCTTTCTCCTCGATCTGAAGCTGCGTCCCGTCATGGGTCTCTACCCTTGCAGGAAGACCATATCCGTGGTGGCAACCTCCGCGGGCGTTTACGGCGAAGGCAATGGCCTGTCCGTGCAAATCGCGACACTCATAACCGCCCATCTCGAGGCCCTTCACCTGCATGGCAAAGGAAGCCGATCCTCCTATCCTCTCCGAGAGATACTTGGTGCCTTTGGCCAATTCTTTACCAAATCCTTCCTGATTGACGATCTTTCTGATCATTGCAACCATTGCCGTATCGTTTCCAAATCGCAGATCAATGCCGTCAGTGTCTTTGAGGTCTAACAACCCCTTCTCATAACACTCCATGGCAAAACCGATGGTAACCCCTGTCGAAATAGTGTCGATACCAAATTCGTCACAGAGCTGATTCGCAGCAATAACCGCTTCCATTTTGTCCACGCCACAGGTTGACCCGAAGGCGTAGATGGCTTCCCATTCGATATCGCAGTGGGCGCCTTTGTAAGGTCCCTCCTTCACTTCGGTTTCTCGGCAGCCTGGGGTCGGACAGTAAAGACCGCATGCCCGGTTATTCTCAGGCCAGCCCATGGGCGTGGTGGACTTGCAGATCCCTCGCCATCCCTCAAATTGACTTCCCTGCCAATTGTTTGTGGGGATAATACCCATCTTATTCAATACCTCAAGATCGCCTCCCGTCTCGTATCGTCTCCACCACTCAGCCCAATCCTTCGCAGGACCACTCTTTAAAATTTCGATCATCTTTTTCTTATGTAGGTTAAAGGCCTCTCTATCACCGATCTCTACAGGTTTGGTGCCCCTGACCAAAAAACCCTTCAGTCTTTTGGCTCCCATGACACTGCCCGCCCCTCCTCGACCGAAAGTGCGGTACAGGGGACCATCATTGAAAACACCAGCGTAAGGAACCAGATATTCGCCCGCCGGCCCGATGCTCAAGGTCGAGGCATCATCAAGACCGACCATGGACTTCATCTTTTCTTGGGCAAGCGCAACCTCCATTCCCCAAATAGGGGTGGCGTCCCTGAATTCAACCTCGCCATCGTTGATCACAAAGTAGACGGGAGACTCGGAAGAGCCATAGATGTCAACCAACCAAAAGCCGGCTTTTTTAATCTGATGAGGAAGGTTCCCGCTGGAAAGGGTGTTCAAATAGATGCCTGTATAGGGCGATTTCGTGTTCAGGCAGATCTTCGATGACCAGTGAGCGCCTGTCCCTGTCGCCGGACCTACCGTGAAGATAAGGTGGTTCTCCTCACCGAGGGGTTCGGCTCCCTGAGGCACAAAGTTGTACAGGTAATATGCACCGAGTCCCCTTCCGCCGATATATTGCTTGATGATCTTGGAGGAAATTTCTTCGATCTTGGTTGATCTGTTGGAAAGGTCTACCCGTAACATGAAATATTTCATGGAAAATCCTCCTTTGAAAATAGTCAAAGATCTTTTGAAGCAAAAAGACCGGTTCAATAAAAGCAAAGAACGTCTAACTCATTCCTGTCCCATTAAGATATCTAAGGACAAAAAAATAGTCTACGTTTTTACCAGAGATATTTCATCTTTATTATTCATTAATATCAAGATTTTTTAGCATTGCCAGTCATCTTTATTTTCCTCAATGCTTACCACGACCCCATCCACACGGTGAAGACGTATCGCACACATACTGAAATATATATTGCAGGTGGCTTTACGCTGCCTGCTTAGTTGGCGTGGGGTTTCTCATTTTTCACTCCTCCCACAAATATGGCGGATATCAACACAATTTATCATAATAACTACCTCCTCTTAATGTGCCATAGTAAATGGTTTTACTGGGCAACCCTTGATATTATTTATAAGCCATTTCGCTGCATGAGATGAGGAATAGTTATAATTGTGTCTCCAAGTCACCTTTGCTCAGCAAATCTTGGAGGTTTGAAGGAAGCCTTTGGCCCACACCGGCTATGGCTCGAACGTGGGAATTGAGTATAATCCATTGGCCTAAAACCTACAATTGGAGCGATTTGACGGGAATCTAGATCCAAAGATGCAACGGAGGGATTTAACCCCATGCCCAACGTGATAAAATAACAATAAATTTTAATCTAATTTCCAGTATACTAATCACATCCGCATATTTGGCATTCATATCCCACAGGCTTACCAAGTGGGAAAGTTCAAATCGGTCAAACGTACATTCCTCCATTACAAAGACATTGTACTTGTAGGAAAGACCATCAACGATGGTGGCTCGTACACAGCCTGATGTGCTGGTACCAACGACTACTAAACAATCTGCTTTCATGTTATGCAAAATCGCCGCTAAGGGGGTGAATAAAAAGCCGCTGGCTTTTGTTTTCCTGATTACTGGCTCTGACGGTAAGGGCGTTATCTCATCCACAATCTCCCAAGATTCTAAACCCCATTTTTCTTCAGGACCGAACCATTTATCTGGTCCCCGGAATAATGCGCAGTTACGGGATCTATGGTTGTGTAAACCACCGGAAACTTCTTTTCCCTGAAGGCATCCCATCCCACCTCGCCACACCTCGTCCGATACTCTTCTGCCGATTCCGAAGTGGATTTCGATTGCGAACCCAAGAAAGACTTGATAACCATATAAAGGGCATCACGGTTAAAGTGTGGGCACCTCCCTATCCATAGCTAAATA